>CAZOSR010000110.1:0-6592 GCA_964582445.1 uncultured Coriobacteriaceae bacterium
ATATGCCGTCATGAGGCGCTGGCACTCTCCTGGATACGCTCGATGAGACCGGCTGAATGCATCCCGTAGAGGATCTTCGCAGTCTCAAAGTCGTTGTAGCCCGTCAGATCAACGAGCTCTCGGACAGAGCGGCCGCCGTGCAGATAGCAGAGCAGCATCCACTCACGCGGCTTCAGATGTATCTCCATGGACTTGTCACCGGGCGCCGACGCCATGATGAACTCCGTGTCCATGTCCGGGATCTTCTGCTTGATGCGGCTCCAGAGTTCCAGACGTCGTGAGGCCTCCATGATGATGTTCTCTACTGAGACCGAGATGCCGATGTCCTCGTCGTCGCAGGTCTCATCGGGCTCGAACCGCAGCTCGCCTTCCTCCCAGCGGAACAGATCGAACAACGTGTCGTTGATCTGCTCCTGGATGAAGGATTCGAGCACCCGCCCATCCAGGTAGCCCTCGTCGACAAGTATCTGGCCCAGGCGGCGCCCCGCCTTCTCCTTCTTCTGTATCTTCTGCAGGCCCAGCGCCTGCCGGAGCTGCTTCTCAGAGATCACCGCTGCCTTGACCAGACGTCTGCCAAGAGACTCGCGGTGCCAGTTGGAGCTGGCAAAGAACACGCGACCCTTCTTGAAGCAGACCTTCCCTTGCGCATCCGGGCGTTCGAGGTAGAGCGTCCCGGTCTTACGACCGGTAGCGAGGAGGCGGAACATGTCCGCGATTGAGAAGTCTCTGAGGTTGCCCTCCAGCGCCACTGGTCGCACCCCTCTGATCACTGCATGCCCGGGAGGATCGACGCACACCGGTCGACAACCGGCTGCCGGACAATCGTAGCACGTCACAGGCGCCGCTCAAGCACGGAAGACGCCCTCCCGATCACATCGTCCTCACAGGTACACAAAATACTCCTGAATCTGTCTTGTCATGCAGCTTAATTTGTCTTAGTCTCTGTCTCAGAGTACATACGCATATTCGAATGTACTGGAGGCGTTGTGGACCAAAGCGAGTTCTTCTGCCTGCACTCCGATCTCTGCAAGACACTGGCTAATGCCAAGCGCCAGATGATCCTGAGTGCACTGCGTGACGGAGAGATCACCGTCACCGGGATCCAGGAGCACACGGGTATCCCGCAGGCGACCCTCTCCCAGCACCTGGCCATCCTGCGGTCATCTGGCGTCGTCCGGACGCGCCGCGAGGGCAACCGCATCTACTACTCCATCACGAATCCCAAGATCATCCAGGCATTCGACCTGATCACCGAGGTCATGCAAGACATCATCGGCAGCCGCAGGGACGTGGCAGAGGCGGTCAACGAGGGCTGAACGCGACCGGGATACACGGGCGCGAACAATGTGACTGGCAGCGAAAGCAGAGGGAGGCAGCAGTGGACGAAAACGGCAAGAAGAGTCTGGCGATGGTGGTGATGAGCGGCGACATGGACAAGCTGTTCGGCGCCTTCATCATCGCCAACGGCGCCGCGGCGATGGGCATGGACGTGACCATGTTCTTCACGTTCTGGGGCCTGCGCGCGATCAAGAAGGACGTCCGCACCGGGAAGACGTTCTTCGGCAAGATGCTGGGCGCGATGTATGGCGGCGACATCATGAAGGCCAACCCGAGCAAGTTCAGCTTCGGGGGCATGGGCCGGTGGATGTTCGGGAAGATGATGGGCAAGCACAACGTCCAGAAGTTGAACGAAATGCGCGATCTGGCCGTGCAGCTCGGCGTGAACATGTACGGCTGCCAGATGTCTATGGACGTCATGGAGATCCCGCAGGAAGCGTTCATCGACGGCGTACAGGACCCCGTGGGCGTGGGCTTCTTCCTGCTCAAGGCCCAGAACGCTGACATTCAGCTCTTCATCTAGGGCAGCATCGACAAGAGCCATCCATCCACCGCAACGGTGGATGGCGTGAACGGATCGCGCATCACCCGATGCGTGACTGACAGAAAGGAACCATCATGTCTGACGAGACCAAGGTCGACCTGGAGCTGGACCTCAAGGGCCTCCTCTGCCCGCTTCCGATGGTGAAGGTCAGCCAGAACATCAACAACGTGCCGGTAGGCGGCGTCATCCGCGCGGTCGCCACCGACCCGGGCGCCATGGCCGACATTCCCGCGTGGGCGCAGTCGACCGGCAACGAAGTCCTGTCCGCGGACAAGGAAGGCTCTGAGTTCGTCTTCCTGGTCAAGCGCGTCAAGTAGTCAGGGGTCCCACCGATCATGGAAACCTATCTCTGGATCACGTCGGTTTGGGGGGTGTACCTGGCCCTGGCGGTCTTCATCCTCGGGATGGCGTATCGCATCTACCAGTGGGCGACCACCCCTAAGTCCCCGGTTCGTCTGGGCATGTTCCCCAAACCAGCCACCAAGTCGGGCCGTTTCTTCAAGATGCTCAAGGACACGTTCATCGCGCCGCACTCGGCCAAGATCGAACCCAAGATGTGGATCTTCGCGATGATCTTCCATGTGGCGGCGCTGGCCGCCTTCGTGGGGCATCTCCGCATCCTGGGCGAGTATCCGATCCTGCCCGAGCTGCTGGGCGGCGAGCATGGCATGAACACCTTTGCCGCGTACGCCGGCTCCATCGCGGGCACGCTCATGCTCGTGGGTGTGCTGTTCTGGATCATCCGCCGCACCTTCGGCCCGTACAAGAACCTCTCGGTGCCCGAGGACTACCTCCTGCTGTTCCTGCTGTTCGGCGTGATCATCATGGGCGACCACCTGCGGTTCGTGTACGGCGGCTTCATCCACGCCGATACATACCAGGAGTGGTTCAAGAGCCTTCTCGCCTTCAAGCCCATGTTCCCCGAGAAGCTTCTGAGCGGAACGGTCGGATGGTCGCTCGGCACACACATGCTGTTCACCGATCTGTTCCTGATCTACTTCCCGTTCAGCAAGCTCGTGCACACCATCGGCTCATTCGCCGCGAACTACGTGAGGAGTGAATGACGATGGAGAAGGTGCAGCTCGAGACACTCACGGGCGTGATCGACAAGAAGATGAACCGCCAGCTCAAGCAGTACATCGACATCTGCGCGCGCTGTGCGATCTGCAAGGACGCATGCCACCAGTACGTAGGCACTGGCGACTTCAAGTACCTCCCCGCCCGTCGCGCGGAACTCATCCGTCAGATCTATAAGAAGTACTTCGACAAGGCGGGGCGCTTCGTGCCGGCACTCTATGAGGCGCGCGAGCCCGATGAGAACCTGCTCGACGAGCTCTACGAGTCCACGTACGCATGCACAGGCTGCCGCCGCTGCATGTACTACTGCCCGTTCTCGATCGACACGGCGTGGATCCTCTCGGTGGCCAAGGCGATCCTCATCGCGGCCGGCCGCGGCAACGAGATGCTTGGACAGCTCGCTGATGCCGCCATCTTCAAGGGCGACAACGCCGCGATGTTCGAGGGCGTCATGCTGTCCGGCTTCGATGACATCACCGAAGAGGTCCGCGCCATCACGGGCAACCCGGAGCACAAGGTGCACGTGAACAAGGAGGGCGCCGACGTACTGTACGTGGCGCTTGCCGGCGCGCACTCGATCCGCCCGGCCGCGGTCATCTTCGAGGAGGCCGGTGAGAGTTGGACGATCTCGATGTTCGAGGCCGCCAACTACGGATTCTTCTACGGCGACACCGAGAAGGCTCGCCTGATCACCAAGCGCTACATCGATGAGGCCAAGCGCCTCGGCGTGAAAGAGATCGTGGTGCCTGAGTGTGGTCACGCGTACCGCGTAGCGGAGTTCTTCTACGAGGCGTGGAGCAAGGAACCGATGCCGTTCAAGGTGTCCCACATCCTCGAGAAGGTCGATGAGTACATCAAGAGCGGTCGCATCACGGTAGACAAGGGCAAGATCGACGGCAAAGTGACCTATCACGATCCATGCCAGCTCGGCCGCAACGGCGGCAAGTTCGAGCAGCCGCGTGACATCGTGAAAGCCGTCACCGACAACTTCGTGGACCTCACGCCCAACCGCGCCGAGCAGTGGTGCTGCGGCGGTGGCGGCGGCATCGTGGCCATGGAGGAGTTCAAGGACGTCCGGCTCAAGTCGGGCATCAAGAAGGTGGAGCAGCTCAAGGCAAGCGGCGCGAGCGTGCTGGCGTGCCCCTGCGAGAACTGCCGCCTGCAGATCGAGGAGCTTAACGAGGTACACGAGCTCGGCATGGAGATCTGGCAGGTCATCGACCTCGTCGTGGCGGCGATGCCGTTGCCCGGAAACCAGAAACTCGCGGCAGAGGCTGCTGCAGAGTAGCGCACCGTTTCACGGGCCGGTCACGCCGGCTGGACGCATGCGAGGGCGCCGGGAAACCGGCGCCCTCCGTCGTTGTCACGTCGACACGATGGATCCAAGGGACGCCAGTGCCATTCTCCCCGGCTCCGCTACGTGCCGCGTGCTGCGGCGAGGGCAGCGATCAACCCCCGCATCTCCTCATGCGTCGTGACACCGCCATCGTCGGCAAGTAACAGGCCACCCTCCTCGGCCACCACGCCCAGGGTGTTTCCGAGCGCCTGCGCGCGGATCTCATGACCGAGTTCGCCCGTGAGCAACCCGCCGATGACCGCAAGGCCGGCCGCCCGGGCGGCCCAGTAGAGCTTGTCGAAACGCTCGAAGTCCAGCCCGCCTCCTGCATGCACGGCCACGAATCCAGCGCGAGCGATCGCGCCCAGCAACGGCCGCACATCGCCGTCGGAGTGGAGCACGCAGCACAGACCGAGCGTGCCGGCAGCCTGCACAAGGCGCGCGTACCTGGGCAGCAACTCGGCGATCGCGAAGTCGGGAGCTATGAGCGGGCCGCTCGTGCCGGCCAGATCCTCGGCGAGCACGATCGCACGCGCACCGGCACGCGCGCCGAGAACGATCTGCTCGAGCACGCCGTCAAGACGGTCCTCGACCGCTGCTCCGATCGTACCCGGATCGGTGAGCGTGGCGCGTAGTCCCGCAAGCTCTCCGCGCTCTCGAACGATCGGCCACAGCGGGCCGTCCACCGCCCAGAACACCGCCACGTCACGCTCGGCAAGTGCCACGGCGGCGTCCCCGGCCCACGGCATGCCTGCAGGCACGAACGCAAACGATGCGCCGAGCGCCTCGCATGCCTCCGCCAGACGCAGAGCAGGGTCATCGGTCGCGGCTGCTGCGGCCGCAGCAACGCCCAGCACGTCGGACGGCACGAACGTGAGCCCGAACGGGAAGGGTGAACCACTGAAAGACAGGCAGTCCATCGCTATATGCTGCGGATGCCGAAGCCGACAAGCTCAGAGAGGCCCCAGACGATGAAGAACGCGCTCGTGACGCCGAGCGACACGGCGAGGAACGCCCGCTTGGGCTCCATGTCGAGAAGCCATGCGGCAGCCGTTCCGGCGTAGGCGCCGGTTCCGGGAAGGGGCACCGCCACGAAGAGCGCGAGGCCGATGAAGCCGTACTTCTCTACGAGCGGATGCGCCTTCGCACGGATCTTCTCGAACTTGCGATGCAGCCACCCCTCCTGAGGAAACCGCTTGTAGACGAACTCGAGGAAGTAGTAGCCCGGCCAGAAGATGGCGAGACTCGCCAGGTAGATGATAGGCAGGTAGACCTGCTCACCAGCTGCAACGGCCCACGGGACAGCCGCGCGAAGCTCGATCGTGGGAATCCACGACACGAGCACGTACTTCAGCCACTCGGGCAGGCCGCTCAAGAACTCGGGCATCGCTTACCTTTCGGGAGAGAACACGTTGTAGATGCGCTCGATCTCCGATCGCCAGTACGCTTCGGGATCGGAGACATCACGGCCAAGGCGCGCCGCGTTGCGGAAGTAGCCGTTGCCGGGGCGCCCGGTATCGGCGCGCACCACCAGCGACGCCAGCATGATGCCGTGCGCGGCGTCGGCCTCGGTGCAGATCTCGTTGAGGAAGCCCATCATCGCCCACGAACGCGGCTTGAGCGGTATCGCGTCCACCTCGCGGCAGATCTCGGCGTACGTGATCGTGCCGCGCTGGCGCGCACGCTCCTCGAGGATCGCGTTAGCCTGGGCTTTGGCGAACTCCCACGCTTCGACCGGAAAGCCGTATCGGGTGTTCTCGGACATGCAGGGAGTATGCCATACGGGAGCGACGTCCGACCCAGGCGACACGACCCTGTTTCCTGCACCGCGTAGAATGGGCCGCATGAACGAACGCTACGACATCCCCGCCGACGACGATGCGCTCCTGGCCGAGTGCGATGTCTGGGTGTTCCGCAGCTCGGGCCCGGGCGGACAGAGCGTGAATACCACCGACAGCGCCGTGCGCCTGCGACACCGCCCGAGCGGCATCACAGTAGTGGGCAGACGCGAGCGGAGCCAGCTGCAGAACAAGCGCGACTGCCTCGAGCGGCTGCGCGCAAGGCTCGAGCAGCACAACGCCGCGCTCGACGCCCCCAGGCGCGTGCCCACGCGCAAGAGCCGAGCGGCCAAGGCCCGTCAGGTGGAGGCCAAGCGTCAGCGTGCGCGGGTGAAGCGCGCGCGAGGACGGGTGGATCGTCGCGAGGAGTGAGCCCGCGCCAGCGACGGACGCCATCTCCGTATACAGCAACGCGCCCGCCCGCGTATGCGGACGAGCGCGTGGTCGCATGTGGTGGAG
>CAZOSR010000111.1:0-6540 GCA_964582445.1 uncultured Coriobacteriaceae bacterium
CAGCTGTCGCAGAAGTACGTGGTCGACTGCTGGTGGCACATCTCGCACTTGTCGATCGCGGTTGCGGCGAGCTGAGGATGGGTCTCGGTCTTGAACTGCTCGGGGTGCGGCATCTCCATACCGTGGCAACCCTCGCAGAACGTCGCCTTCACGTGACACGTAGCGCAGTAGTCGACATCTTCGACAGGCACGACTGCGAGAACATCCTCGTCGTGGTGCTCGCCCTCGGCCTCGTGCTCGCCCTCGCCCTCGGCCTCGTGGCCTTCTCCCTCTGCGGCTTCCTCGTGCATCAGGTAGTCACCACCGGTCGGGATCGGCCGGATGATGTCCTCGGCCGGACGCCCTGTGGCGTGGTCAACCTCGAGATTGGCAAGCACTGCGTGGCCCTTGGGGTAGAAGCCAGGCTCGTCATGGTTGGCCGGCTTCAGATCGAAGTCCGCCGGATGGCAGGCCGAGCAGGTACCCGGCGCCTTGAACTCGGCACCTGATGGGGACTCAGCGGTGAGCGTGTGGCAACGGAAGCACGCCGTCATGCTCATGAAGTCCGCATGCTTCGCGGCCTTCTCACCCGTTTCGGGATTGACGGTGATGAAGTCCTCATAGGCCTCATCCTCGGGATGGGCGACACGGTTGTGGCACCCGGTGCAGAGGATGCCCCGGTCGGTATGGGCATCGTGGTTGATTATGATGCCCTCGCTCGGGGTGATCTTGCGATTGTCGAGATCATGGCACTGCGTGCACTGCTCATCGGCCATATGCACCTTGTGCAGTGCGAGGTGGCTCGTGGCATTGAGCGGCACCGCATAGGTCTCGGTGACCATCTGGTACATGCCGGTGACGACCGCATCGATCTTGTGCAAGGTCAGAGTGATGGGGTCGGCATCAACAGGCATGTGGCAGGAGGTACACGCGACCATATTGTGGGAGCCGTCGTCATACGCACGGACCGAGTCCAACTGGATGTAGTGGCAGAACGTCTCGCAGAACCAGTATCCGGATGTCACTACGAACGCCGCATTGATCACGGCTAGTAGCGCGAGGACCACCACTCCCGTCCAGATGATGTAGCGCGGCTTGCGTACAGGGTCTTTCCACCCCTGTAGCCAGCGTTGCCACTTCCCCTTCTTCTCTTTCGGCTCCTTTGCCATACGCACCCTCTCCTCGCCACACTTCACGAATGTTGAAGCACCACGAAAGCGACCCCCTCGGGCGCCTTCGTCAAACGATAGCCGAACCCATCTGACCGGACAATACGGGCGGGGGCACAAACCAAGCGCATGCTCCGCGCTACCGAGGCTATTCGGCAGCGAGGCCCCCGTTCCTGCACGACTCCCTAGGGAGCCAGCTCCAGTACCAGCGAAATCTCAACGGGAACACCGAGCGGCAATCCCGCAACGCCCACTGCCTCCCGCGCGTGCCGACCGGCGTCCCCAAGAACACCAATGAGCAGTTCACTGGCAGCATCGATGACGCGAGGCTGCGCATTGAAGCCCGGAGCCGATGCGACGTAGCCGGTCACTTTCACCACGCGCACCACGTCGTCCAGATCGCACACGGTCGAAGCTGCAGCCATAGCGTTGAGAAGGCACTGGACCGCGCACTCTCGCGCCGACTCCTCACTGACCCCATCGCCGACAAGACCCGCTGCCACGGCCACACCGTCACGAAGCGGCACCTGTCCCGAGGTGAACACGAGCTGGCCTGTGCGGAGAGCGGGCACATAAGCGCCGACAGGCGCCGTCGGCACCGGCAACGGGTGGCCCACATCGGCGAACCGCTCGATCAAGCCCATCACTACGCCCCGATTTCGTCGGAGAGTCTTCCAAGCTCGCTGATCGCCGCGCTGATCCGCCGTGTCGCCTCAGCGGCGTGCTGCGAGACGAGCGCCACTTCCCGCATCGAGACGACGACCTGATCGGACGCGGTGCGCTGTTGTTGTGTTGCGACAGATATCTGCTTCGCCGAATCGGTTGTCTGCTCAACCTGATCCACGATCCGCTCGAGGGCCACCGCGGTGTTGGCGGCGAGCTCCTGCCCCTCGGCGACCTTCTTGGCCGCTTTCTCGGTCTGCATGATCAGTGCCGAGGTCGAGGCCTGAATCTCGCGAACGACCCGGCCGATCTCCTGCGTGGACTCCGTCACCGAGTCGGCGAGCTTGCGGATCTCCTCGGCGACGACCGAGAATCCCTTACCTGCCTCACCCGCTCGTGCCGCTTCGATGGCAGCGTTGAGCGCGAGGATCTTGGTCTGCTCGGCGATCTCGTCGATGATCGAAAGGACCCTGCCGATCTCCTGGCTGCGCTCACCGAGTGCGAGAATGCGATCGGACGACTGCATGGTCGTCTCGCGGATCTCCTCGATGCCCGTAGCGGTGCTTGAGACCGCGCTCATGCCCTCCTCGGCGCTGGCGAGAGTCTTCTCGGCAATGCGCACCACGGCCGCCGCATTGTCAGCGATCTGGCTCGACGTCTGCGCGAGTTCCTCGACGGTCGCTGATGTCTGGGTGACCGCCGCTGCCTGCTCCGCCGCGCCGGATGCCTGCTCCTCTGTGGCCGCAGCGATCTCAGCGTTGGCCATCTTCACGCTCTCGCCCACCATCTGGACATGACGCAACCGTGAAGCGATCTGGTCGAAGGACCGCTCGATCTCGCGGGACGCCTCGGCGAATCCGCGCACTTCCGGAAGTGGTGTGCCGAGTGTCTTGCTGGCATGGCGGAGAACGTCGGTGAGCGAGTGTTCGGCAACGCTGTCAACGAGTCTGCCAGAGATCAAACCTACGACAGCGCCAGCCGAGATGCACAGCACCCAGAAGAGGACCCCGGCGACCGGATTCTTGGGTTCTACGATGAGAGACGCGACAAGCGGGAACACCGCACCCACACCCACTCCCGCCACGACGAACCGCATTCTCGAACTCCCCCGCCTCGTCTCCCGCGCCTCTGAGTCCATCTTCGCCGCCTTCACATGCCGTGCGCCGTCAGTACTCACGGTGCATATCCTAGCAGTCCGGCGCGCCTCTGAGCAGGTACGAGCGATGCGCACAACACACGAACGCGCCCCGACCTCTTGCGAAAATACCCTTTGGGGTATATCATCCCGCCAGGAACACCGAGAGGAAATGGAAGGAATCGCCGTGCGCCGTGTGAGCATCGACGCCACAAGCTGTGACAGGTCTCCGGGATGCCCCGCTCGTAGGGCATGTCCGAGAGGGGCTATAGTCCCCATCTCCGGTGGCGCCTATCCTGGCGCTCTCGGCTATACCGTTGATGAGGATCGCTGCACCGGCTGCGCGATTTGCGCACGCTACTGCCCCGGTGGAGCCGTCCGTACCGCATAGAAGGAGCGACCATGCCCGAACCGACTGTCAGCGTCGAGGTATATGACTTCCCCGTCGAAACGAGTTGCTGGGGTGGGGGTTGAGGTCCGTCCTGGTCTCCGGAGGAGATCACGTCGATCGTGCGCGCCGAGATCGAGCACCGCTTTGGTGATCGGGCGCGGGTTCTGTACTACGACACAAGCCGACCCGAGATCGCCACTGCCCACCAGAGCATGGTCTCGCTGATCCACGAGCAAGGTCTCGTATACCCCGTCACATTCGTTGACGGTACACCTCTCTACGATGGGGCCGTCTCGTACCCCGCGATCCTCCGGGCCGTCCAGTCAAGGCTTGAGGGCTCCAACTAGTCTCTTGGTGAAGACGATGAACGAAGGGCCGGGTCCATCCCGGCCCTTCGCATATCCTGGTCCGTATGCACCCGGAGCGGGTCGGGTAGACTGGATGCTGCGCCGTGGCCGCCAGGCGGCCGGAGCACAGCTGTCACCGCCACTGATGGAGCGATAAGGACACCGACCATGATCGATACGCTCCGGGAACTCGCCTCGGCTCTGTTCCTCGGATGGCGGCGCGCACTCACGGCGATCGCGAGCGGGCTGCAACAGGCATGGTGCCGTACGAGCCGCGCCGCATCCCGGTGGCAGGCCCGGTGGAGCCCCGTCCGTTCGTACCTTGCGGATACGGAATCTGCGTGGCAAGTCGAGCGCGGAACGGTGATCGGCCCGGCGGTCGCATTCGGCGTCCGCGCGTTCGCCTGCGGCATGCTCGTATCGATCGGCGTCGCGATCAGCACCGGGTCAGGACTTGCCGCAGCGGTGCTCCCTGTCCTCACGGAGGCCTTGTGGACCGCTGCGCGCCTCATGATCGTGCTGCTTGTAGTCCCCACAACTGCCTCGCGCAGGGACGTCCTCTGCGCGTTCGGCGCAGGACTCGCACCGTATGCGCTGGGCTTCACCCCGCTGCTTCGCCTGGCTTCGCTCATCCTCTCGGGCATTCTCACCGCCCGGGGACTGGCGGCTACCGGGGTCGCAGCGGGAAACGCTCGTGCCGCGACCACCTGGGCATTCGGGGGCCAGGCAGCGATCGTCGTGAGTGGCACCGTCGTCAGGGGCGCGATCGCACTACTCGGTGGCCTCTAGACTGCGACGCCACCGCCTGAAGCCCCACCCTCCAGCGTCGGCCGCTCCGCGAGCAGGATGCCAGCGACAACAAGCGCCGCGCCCGCCATCTGCAACGCGGTGAGGCGTTCTCCGAGGAAGACCCACGCCAGGATGATCGTGAACACAGGCTCGGTCGTGGATGCGAGCGCAGCACGTGCCGGACCCAGCCGCCTGATGCCGCCCAGATAGAGTACGACCGCAGCTATCGTCGGCACAGCGACAATGGCGAGGATCAGCAGCCACAGTGTTACGCTCCAACCGTGAGGCCGGAGCGTTTCACCCGCAACACTGGCAATGACCGCCATGACAACAGCCGATATGCCGAACATGAAGGCCATCACGACGATTCTCGAGCGTCCGGGGACAAGCCGGTGCGAGAGCATGGTGAACAGCCCGTACGCAACCCCTGCCGCAAGACCGAGTGCGATGCCGGCAGCATCGATGTGCACCTCGTGCTCGAGGACCCCGACGACCATGGCGCAACCGGCGAAGGTCATGGCTATGCCGGCCACCGCAGATCTGGTGGGCCACGTCCGCGAGAGCACCGCTTCCGTCGCGGCAATGAGAGCGGGATACGTGTACAGAAGGACAGTGACGACCGAGGCCGAGGCGTGCTGGAGCGCGAAGAAGAAGCACAGCGAAGCCGCCCCGTATCCTGTCACCGAGAGCAACGCATACCGTCCGAGTTCGGCGACACCGATCCGAAGGGCAGCAGGACGTGTCAGCGCAAGATAGCCGCCCATGAGAAGGGCGGCGATCGCGAAACGCCAGGTTAGGATCGGCAGCGGACGTGCACCGTGCTCATACGCCAGAGAGGCAAGGACGGCCAGGGTGCCGAAACAGACGGCCGATGCAACGACCAGCAGGATGGCGACGCCCCGGCGCATGATCACCCCTTCGCAGATACAGTTAGAATCTGAACGCTCGCAGATGTATTGCAGAACCGTCAACGCAAGGAGGCCAAGTGGCAGTACGCAGGAGCCGTGCACGTATCGCCTGGATCGCATCGGTGATCTGGATGGGAGTGATCTTCGCGCTCTCCTCGGTGCCCGGCGGTTCCATGCCTGCGGGAGACTACGGCTGGCTGGGGCACTTCGGCGTGTACTTCGTGCTCGGTGGACTGTACTTCATCGCTCTCAAGGGAGAACAGAGGGGTTGGCGGGTGGTCGTTGCGGCCGTGGTCCTGGCGTCTGTCTACGGCGTCACGGACGAGTTCCACCAGTCATTCGTTCCAGGGCGCATGCCTGATCCAGCGGACTGGGCGTTGGACACGGCGGGGGCGCTCACCGGTGCCGCGCTCGCACTGGCCGTCACGCGATGGCGCGCTGGCAGGTCCGCCGCCTCCGGAACCGGTCGCGCCTCTGACGTGCCTCAGTAGATGCCGGTCTGCGCCGCCTGCTCGGCAGTGACGCCAAGCTGGCGGATCTTGATGCGGAAGTCGTGCGCATTGGCCGCCATCGCGGTGGCGTCCTCGAGGGTGATCCTCCCCTGCGAGTACAGGCTCAACAGACTCTGATCGAACGTCTGCATACCGTAGTACTCGCCCTCCTCCATGGCATCCCTGATCATGTACGTCTTCTCCGAGTCCATGATGAACTCGCGGATCGTGCCGGTCATGACCATGACCTCCACGGCCGGGACGAGTCCTCCGTTGATCGCGGGGATGAGACGCATGGAGATGATGCCCTTGAGGGTGGACGCCAGCATCAGGCGAATCTGCTTCTGCTGATACGGCGGGAAGAAGTCGATGATGCGGTTGATCGTCTCCGTTGCGTCGATGGTGTGAAGCGTTGAGAGGACGAGGTTGCCGATCTCGGCCGCGGTGAGCGCTGCCGAAACGGTCTCGTGATCGCGCATCTCGCCGATCAGCACCACGTCCGGGTCCTGACGCACTACGTGGCGCAGCGCATCCGCGTAGCTCTCCGTATCGATACCGACCTCACGCTGGTTGATGATGCACTTCACGTCCTGATGAAGCACCTCGATCGGATCCTCGATCGTGACGATGTGCCCTTCGCGCGTGTGATTGATGTGATCGATCATCGC
>CAZOSR010000112.1:0-6530 GCA_964582445.1 uncultured Coriobacteriaceae bacterium
ACGATGTCGCGATGCGGCCCCACCACCGGGAGCGTGCCTGACCAGTGCCAGATACACCACTCCTCGATTCGATAGACGAGCCTTCGGCTCTCAAGGCGCTCAGCCCCGGCGAGTTGACGCAGCTGGCGGCGGAGATCCGCGCGATGCTGATCGCGACCGTGTCTGAGACAGGCGGGCATCTCGCACCTAACCTTGGTGTCGTCGAGCTTACCCTGGGTCTGCATCGAGCGCTGGACTGTCCCCGTGATCGCATCGTCTGGGACGTAGGGCATCAGGCGTACGTCCACAAACTCATCACAGGTCGCCGGGACACATTCTCGACGCTCCGCACCCACGGTGGCGTGTGTGGATTCCCCAAGCGTTCGGAAAGTCCGTATGACGTGCACGATGCCGGTCACGCAAGCAACTCGATCTCGGTAGCGCTCGGTCTTGCCGCAGCTCGCGACCTGCGGGGTACGGATGAGACGATCGTGGCGGTCATCGGGGACGGTTCGCTCACCGGCGGTATGGCGTTCGAGGCTCTGGACCACGCGGGTCACCTCGGCACGCGCCTGATCGTGCTCCTCAACGACAATGAGATGTCGATCGCACCCAACGTCGGAGCGCTGTCGAGCTACCTGGCTCGCGTGCGTCTCGATCGCCGCTACCGTCGATTGCGTGACGATGTGGAGTCAGTGCTCGCACGCACCAAAGTCGGCGCAGCGATGGTGGCCGCCGGCGAGGCGGCCAAGGAGTCAGTCAAACAGCTCATCGTTCCGGGCATGCTGTTCGAGGAACTCGGCATCCAGTATATCGGTCCGATCGACGGTCACGACGTAGCACAGGTGCAGAACGCCATCACGTGGGCCAAGAGCGCTGATGGACCGGTCATCGTGCATGCGGTGACGCGCAAGGGCATGGGGTACGTCCACGCCGAGGACCGCCCGGACGAGTTCCATGGTCTTGGGCCGTTTTCGGTAGAGACTGGCAAGGCCAATGGGAGCGGACCGAAGCCGCTGAGCTACACCGAGGTGTTCGGAGAGAGTGTGGTCCGCGAGGCGGAGCGCGACGAACGCATCGTGGCGATCACCGCCGCGATGCCCGCCGGCACCGGGCTCACGCGTTTCGCGGAGCGATTCCCCGAGCGCACGTTCGACGTCGGTATCGCGGAGCAGCACGCGGTCGGCCTGGCCGCCGGTCTCGCGCACGGGGGCCGCATCCCGATCGTAGCCATCTACTCGACGTTCCTGCAGCGCGCCTACGACCAGGTGATCATGGACGCCGCCCTGCAAGGGCTGCATATCGTCTTCTGTCTCGACCGTGCCGGACTGGTTGGAGAGGACGGCCCCACACACCACGGCGTCTTCGACCTCACGTACCTGCGTGCGATTCCCAATCTGTCGGTCATGGCCCCCGCTGATGAGGCGGAACTCGTGGACATGCTCCACACCGCACTATCGCTCAGCGGTCCCGTTGCCATCAGGTATCCGCGCGGGGCGGGCCGGGGTGTCGCACTTCCACCCGTGCCGCGCACGCTTGCACCCGCAGTGTCCGAGCGTAGGCGCGAGGGCTCGGACGTCTCGATCCTTGCCATCGGCCGCATGGTCGAGACGGCTGAGGAGGCGGCGGAGATTCTTGCCGGTCAGGGCATCAGCCCGGAGGTCGTGAACATGCGCTGGCTCAAGCCGATCGACCGGGCAGCGGTGCTCGGCGCGTCATCCCGGCCGCTCGTGGTCACACTGGAGGAGAACACAGGGGAGGGCGGCTTCGGCGCTGCCGTCATGGAGGTGCTCGCGGATGCAGGTGTGACGGTACCGGTACTGCGAATCGCGGTACCGGACTGCTTCGTCACTCACGGGAAGACGTCCGCACTTCTGGACGAGATAGGGCTGACGCCGGGACAGGTAGCGGAGCGGATCCGTGACCGGCTCTCGCAGATCGCAGATTCGGAGGGCTCCGCAGCGCATGACAGCGTGCAGGCTCGACGTCACGCTCGTTGATCGAGGGCTCGCCCCTTCTCGCGAGCGGGCGCGCGGTCTGATCCTGGCGGGTGACGTGACCGTTGACGGGGTCGTGGTCACCAAGGCCGGTGCCCCGGTTGCGCATGACGCCGAGATCGTGCTCGCCGATCGCCAGAGCTTCGTCTCCCGGGGCGGTCACAAGCTCGACGGCGCGCTCAGCGTCTTCGGGGTCGACCCTACCGGTGTCCGGGCGATCGACATCGGCGCTTCCACGGGCGGCTTCACCGATTGCCTGCTGCAGCACGGTGCGAGTTCGGTGACCGCAGTCGACGTCGGGTACGGACAGCTCGCATGGGAGCTTCGCAATGATGCCCGTGTGCGTGTGCTCGAACGCACCAACATCCGGACTGCCGATCCGGTGCTGCTCGGCGACGGGTACGCCCTTGCTGTCATCGACGTATCGTTCATAGGCCTGCTGAAGGTCCTGCCTGCTGTGAGGCCTCTTCTGTCGCCGGGTGCGGGGTGTTTGGCTCTGGTTAAGCCGCAGTTCGAAGCCGGTAAAGGGCGAATCGGTAAGAAGGGTGTGGTTCGCGATCCCGCGGTGCATCGGGACGTGCTCGCGAAGGTCCTGGACGGTGCAACGCGTGAGGGGTGGACGGTGAAGGGTCTCACGTGGTCGCCCATCACGGGCCCTGAGGGTAACATTGAGTTCTGGGCATGGTTGGGAGTCGATGGCGAGTCTGTGGCCGTCGACGTCAGCGATGTCGTAGAGGCGGCTCATGCCGAGCTTGGAGGTCAGCGTGCGCGTCCTTCTCGTCCCTAATCCGGTCAACCCGCGCGCGGTGGATGCTGCACGCGAGGTCACCGCGTTCCTCCGGTCGACCGGCTACGATCCGGTCATGGTGGCCGAGGACGCCTCACGTTGTCATCTTGCCGAGATAGGCGTTCCGAGAGCCGACATCGGCGCGCCGGAGCTCGCTCTGGCACTCGGTGGTGACGGTACGATCCTGAAGGCGGTTCACATCCTGGGTACGACCGATACGCCGATCCTCGGCGTGAATCTCGGCAGGCTGGGATTCCTCTCCGGCGCCGACGGTGATGATCTGGTCGAGGCGGTGACCTCAGCGCTTGCCGGTGAGGTTCGCATCGAATGCAGGCAGACGATCGAGGCCTCCATCGTTGCGGGCGGACGCGACGCGGGGTCGTACCGTGCGCTCAACGAGGTCTTCGTGGGGAGGGGCGCTGAAACTCGCGCGATCGAACTCGAAGTGGTCGTGAACGACACGGTGGTCAACCGCTATCTGTGTGACGGAGTGGTCGTTGCCACACCGACGGGTTCGACTGCCTACGCACTCTCCGCTGGCGGCCCGGTGCTTGCTCCCGGCGTGCGCGGCATCGTGGTCGTTCCGGTCGCTCCGCACTCCATCGGCGTTCGGCCGATCGTGCTGGCACCGCATGATGTGCTCACCCTGCGATGCCCGAGCTCGGCCCGGGCGGACGCCTGCGTTTCGATCGACGGCGACCACGTTCCGTGTCGAACCGCGCTTGACAGTGTGCGGATCGCAGTGAGCGAGCACGACGTGAAGCTCGTGAAGCTCGGTGACCGCGACTTCTACAGCGCCCTGGCGCGGACGTTCCTGGGGGCTTGAGATGCTCGCTGAGCTCCACGTGCGTGACCTTGCGCTCATCGATGAAGTATGGCTGGAACTGAGGCCGGGGTTCACTGTTCTCTCGGGAGAGACCGGGGCTGGCAAGACCGTGCTCGTCTCTGCGCTCAAGCTACTGCTCGGTGAGCGGGCGGACTCCACGATGGTGCGGCAGGGAGCCGATGAGGCGCTTGTCGAAGGCCGGTTCGTGATCGATGGGCGTGAGGTGCTGATCCGCCGCCGGGTGAGCGCCGAGGGGCGTTCGCGTTGCATGATAGACGGCGAGATGGCTACGGTCACGATGCTCGCGGAACTCGTTGGTCCATCAGTGGATCTGCACGGGCAACACGAACACCAGGCCCTGCTATCGCCCGGGCGCCACGCCGGCTACCTCGATCGCTTCATCGGCCAGGAAGCCACGCTCGCGCACGAGCAGTACGCCCGGTCATGGGAGGCGTATCGCGCCGCCACCGCACGCCTTCAAGCGCTGGAAACCGCGCTTGCCGACCGAGAAGAGCGGATCGATCGTTTGCGCTTCATCATCGGCGACATCGATGCGGTCGCACCGGGCATCGGCGAGGATACCGGTCTGGCGGCGATGCTGCCGCGCCTGCGCCATGGCGAGCGACTCGCCGAGGCAGCGAACAGCGCATGGGCAGCGCTCAAGGAGGAGACCGGAGCCTCGGAAGGCCTGTCGCGTGCGTTGCGAGCTCTGTCTGCCGCGCGAGGGCTCGACACCGCGTTCGATGGGTTCGTAGAGAACGCGACTCGGCTCGACATCGAGGTGCAGGATCTTGCCTCGGCGATACTCGCCTATGCGGAAACCATCGATCACGATCCAGCCGCTCTGGATGAGGCCGAGGGCCGGTTGCACCAGATCGAAGGGCTGATGCGGAAGTACGGCCACACCGTGGAGATGGTCCTCGAGGCCAGGGATGCCGCGGCAGACGAGCTTGCACTCCTTGAAGCCGGTGAAGCAGGCCTGGCTGATGCGCGGATGGCGGTCGAGGAGGCGGCAGGGTCGCTGCGCGAAGCGGGCGCCGATCTCAGGCTCGTGCGTCAGAGGTCGATCGATCCCTTCGTGCAGAGTCTCAAGCATGCGGCCGCGGATCTTGCGCTCGCGCAGGCGACGTTCGGGGTCGCGCGCGAGCCGCTCGAATTCGACTCGTGGACGGCCGACGGACCGGAGCGCGTGGAGTTCCTGTTCTCGGCGGCCGCAGGGGAAGAGCCGCGCCCGCTCGCGCGTATCGCCTCGGGGGGTGAGGTGTCGCGCGTGATGCTCGCCCTCAAGAGCGTTCTCGGCGAGGCCGATTCAGTGCCTGTCCTCGTGTTCGATGAAGTCGACGCGGGCATCGGTGGCGCTACGGCATTGGCCGTGGGTGCGCGGCTTGCCGAGCTTGGCTCGCGACACCAGGTGCTCGCGATAACGCACCTCGCCCAGGTGGCGGCCGCTGCGGACCATCACATCGTCGTGTCCAAGTCCGAGGAGGATGGCCGTACGGTGACGGTAGTCAGTCCGGTAACGGGTGATGCACGCGTCACGGAAGTGGCGCGTATGCTGTCAGGTGGAGCTTCTGAGGCAGGCGTGGCTCACGCACGCGAGCTGCTGGACTCGGTCTCCCGGATATCACGATGAGAGGGTAGCAGCCGATGCACATCTACGGTACCGCCCGTCTCGATCGCAGGACTAAGGACCTCGTCAAGCGGCTCGAGCGTGGCGACATTGCCATCATCGACCACAAGGATATGGATCGGCTGAGCGCCGAGTCGATCCTCGATGCCGGCGCGGAGATCGTGATCAACGCATCGCCGTCCATCTCGGGCGCATACCCGAATCTCGGTCCGCTGCTTCTGCTGCGGGGAGGCGTCGAGATCCTGGATGCAGTAGGGCCGGCGATCTTCGATAAGGTCTCCGAGGGCGACCGCATCGAGGTGTCGCATGGTGAGGTGTTCGCCGAAGGCCAGGTCATCGCGCGGGGGACACGGCTGACGATAGAGTCGGTCGAGCGTGCAATGAGAGACGCGACCGACCGTCTGGACGATCAACTCGACGCATTCGCGCGCAATACGATCGAGTACATCGAGAAGGAGCGCGAGCTGCTGACCGGGCCGGTTGCGGTTCCGCACCTGAGCACCCGCATAGATGGCCGTCATACCCTGGTCGTGGTGCGCGGCTACGACTACAAGCAGGACCTCCGGACGCTGATACCGTACATCCGCGAGATGAAGCCGGTGTTGATCGGCGTGGACGGCGGGGCTGACGCGCTCATGGATCTCGGCCTCAAGCCGGATATCATCATCGGCGACATGGATTCGGTCAGCGATGCGGCCCTGCGTAAGGCGCGCGACCTCATCATCCACGCGTACCCGGACGGCCGATGCCCTGGCCGGGAGCGCGTTTCCGCGCTCGGTCTTTCCGGTACGGAATGGCGCAGCCCGGGTATGAGCGAGGACCTTGCGCTCATGCTGGCGAGCGAACTCGGTGCTGAACTTATCGTTGCGGTAGGAACGCACTGGAACCTGTTGGAGCAGTTGGACAAAGGACGCAAGGGAATGGCTTCGACGTTCCTGACGCGCCTTCGTGTAGGTCCCAAACTGGTCGATGCCAAAGGTGTGAGCCGTCTGTACCGCGCTTCCGTCAGCCCGGTTCAACTGATCGTGTTGGTGGCGGCCGGCCTGGCGCTCCTCTCGGTCGTGCTGTTCATCTCGGTTCCCGCCCGTTCGTTCCTGAACCTCATCCTGCTGCAACTTCGAACGCTTGTCGGACTCTAGGGGGTCTCACGGATGTACAACCTGCGGTATCACCTTGCGTCGCTCGTGGCGGTGTTCATCGCTCTTGCTATCGGTCTGCTGCTTGGGACCATCGTTGCCGAGCGGGGAGTGCTCGACGAGCAAGGTGTGGCGCTCGTGCAGGGCCTCCAGGAGCGCTTCGATGAGATATCAG
>CAZOSR010000113.1:0-6510 GCA_964582445.1 uncultured Coriobacteriaceae bacterium
CGCGCTGACGCTTCTGGTGAGAACACGGCGGCTCCCGGGGGCTGGCCACGAAGCCATCAGTATAGCCGAATAGGGAGACCGAACGGCCTCTCCGGGCGTGCTACACTCGGCACCTGGCAGGCGGGTTTCCTTCACATGGAGGCCGTGCGTGATGCAGAGCAAGATCGCCAAGACACTGGCGCGTGGGGCCGTGGTGTCCTGGCGGGAGCAACCCACTCAGTACGATATCGAGGCATTGCGTTCCAACGTGGAGCGCGTCCGTCTCGTCATCCATGTCCGCTGGGCCATCGTCGCCGTGCTCGCGGTCTTCTCGGTTGTGGGCGCGATCGTCTACGCCGCATCAACCGACCCCGAGATCCTCGTGCGGAACATGACGATTCCCGCCATAGCGCTCATCTTCGTGCTGATGTACAACGGCTTCTACCAGGCGATCCTGCCGAAGATGGGCAATATGGCCTTCCTGAACCAGGCGCAGCTGCTTTTCGACATGATCGTCGCTACGGTGCTCGTGTACTACTCGGGCGGCGTCTACTCGTGGTTCTCGGCAATGTACCTGGTCTTCATCCTCGAGGCCGCGTTCATTCTGCCGCGCCGCTCGCAGGTGTGGAGCCTCATCATCGGCGCGTCTGTCCTGTACGGGCTCGTACTGCTCTTTGACTTTGCGGGGTGGATGCCGCACGTCGAACTGCCGCTTGTGGCGTCAGGACTCGAGCGGAACAGCACGTACGTGCTCGTACGGTATCTCTGGCAGGTCACGCTCTTCATAGGCGCAGGACTCGTCGGCATGCTCATGATGAAGTCGATCAGGGTGCGCGAGGCAGAGCTGCGTGAGAGTTCGTTCGTCGACGATCTGACAGGCCTGTACAACCGCCACTACTTCCAGCGCGTCCTGCACACTGAGTGCGAGCGCGCGATGCGCAACAACCGTCAGCTCGCGCTGGTGCTTGCCGACATCGACCGGTTCGGCGAGGTCAACCGGACTTTCGGCGTCGAGATCGGTGATGAGATCCTCGCGACCATCGCCCGGCATCTCCGGCAGATCGCCAGCGCCGACACCGGCGTGGACGGGTGGGACGTCAACACCGCATGCAGGGTCGGCGGTGAGGAGCTTGCGCTCATCGTGCCCGAGGTCGCTCGCGGGGCGGAAGACCGCACGCCGCTTGAGCACCGTGCGTACTCGGTGGCGGAGACCGTCCGCCGGGCGGTGGAGTCCACCCGTGTGAGCGGTGTGAGTGTCACGGTCAGCGTCGGCGTGGTGTTCCTGCCGGTTGACGGCACGAACGCGGACACGCTGCTCGATGCCGCGGACGGGATGCTGTCACTCGCCGTACTTGCCGGGGGCAATGCGGTGCGCACCACTTCCAAGGGGAGTGGGGCCTCGGCCGATGGCCATGCCGGCTAGTGTGAGGCGGGTAGGCAGCGGCATCGAGGCGGGCGCAGCCGCGCTGATGATGATGCTCGCGATCGTCGGGTTCTCCCTCTGGGTCGTCACCACTCCCATGACCGTGGACTTCCTGGTCCGTGCCGTGGAAAGCGCCGCCGTGACGGGGATGGGGGAGCAGGCGACGCTTGAGGTGGCCGAGCACGTCCGTCGCTTCGTGGTGGAT
The DNA here is from genome assembly GCA_964582445.1 of uncultured Coriobacteriaceae bacterium. Lineage (GTDB taxonomy): Bacteria > Actinomycetota > Coriobacteriia > Anaerosomatales > Anaerosomataceae > Anaerosoma. The sequence goes on from CAZOSR010000113.1 coordinate 1,608, forward strand.
CCCGCCGCGCCCCCACTGCCATCGACCATCGACGGTCTGCCGGCGTTCGACGATGCCGCCGTGTCACACCTGATCGACGTTCGTGCTGTCATCGTGCCCGTCCGCTGGCTTACGCTGATCGTGCTCGTGACGATGGCCGTCTGGGCCCCCGCGCGCATGCGAAGCGCCGCGGGGCGCCGTCTCGTTGCACGCGCAGGGACGGCCGCGGCCGCCACGCTCGCCACGCTCGCCACACTCGCCGTGGTCGTCGGCCTCGTCGACTTCGGTGGCCTCTTTGCCTGGTTCCACTCTCTTTTCTTCGCCGACGGCACATGGGTCTTTCCCGAAAGCGCGCTGCTGATTCGGCTCTTTCCGCTTCCATTCTGGATAGCGGCCGGTGCCCTCTGGGGCTTCTGTGTGCTCATCCTCGCCGCGGTCTTATGCTGGTTCGTGCGTCGGCTCCGCTTCACAGAGGGCACGTACGGTGTATAGTTGCGGAGAAGCACATCCGCTTCTGGTGTACGAATGGATCCCTCAGGGGGACAAAGCGACCGAATCAAGGAGGTAGCGCACATGGCGGCGAAGGAAGGCTACTGCGTCAAGTGCAAGGCCAAGCGTGAGATCAAGGACGCCAAGGAGATCACGATGAAGAACGGGCGTCCGGCGACGCAGGGCCTGTGCCCCGAGTGCGGGACGAAGATCTTCAAGATCGGCAAGTAACTGCTGCCGCTCGTGGCATCGGTGAGGCGGGCGCCCTGACGGGCGCCCGCCTGCGTTTGCGGCAGCCGCACGCTGGTCTGGCGCCGTTTTGGGTCATATTGACGGGTAGTAGCGGCAGGAGTAGCGTCAGCGGTTGTTGTCATGGCCGGTGGCGCCGGCAGCATGGAGCGAGGATGGGCGGGTCATGAACATCATCGTGGTCGGATGCGGACGCGTCGGCTCGCAGTTGTCGACGATGCTCTCGGTCGAAGGCCATAACGTTGTGGTCATCGATCGGGACGAGACCGCCTTCAGGCGGCTCGGTGGCACTTTCAACGGTGTGACCATTCGTGGCCTCGGATTCGATGAGGAGATCCTCGAAGAGGCAGGCATCCGTGAGGCCGACGTCCTCGCCGCGACGACCGACCTGGACAACACCAATCTCATGACGTGTGAGGTCGCCCGGAAGATCTTCGGAGTCAGGCACGTGGTCGCGCGTCTCTACAACCCTGTGCGCGAGCGGACCTACCAGCAACTCGATCTGGACTATGTGTGCGGGACGACGCTCGTCGCCGAGTCACTCGTCGAGAAGATCAAGGCGGGCCATGGCCATCATCTGAACTCGATCGACGACATCGAGGTGATCGAGTTCAAGGCTGGCGCTGCACTGGAGGGGCAGCGTGTCTCCGACGTGGAGATCGCGCGACGGTTCCGCATCTTCAGTGTGGTGCGTAGCAGGGCGGCTCATGTCCCGGACGAGGATATGGTCCTGCACGAAGGGGATATCATCTTCGCGGCGGTCAAGGACGAGGTGTTCCCCAAGGTCGAACGTTTCATGAAGGAGTAGGCGATGTACGTCGTGATCAACGGCGGCGGCAAGGTCGCCTCCTATCTCGCTCGACAGCTGCTGGAGCACGGCCATGCGGTCGCGCTCATCGAGAAGCGCGAGGAGATCGCGCGCAAGCTGTCGGCGGAGTTGCCCGGCAACCCGCTGATCATCCTTGGCGACGGCTGTGACTCCGTTTACCAGGAGGACGCTGGTGTGACGCGGGCCGACGTGTTCGTGGCCGCCACTGGTGATGATGACGACAACCTTGTCGCGTGCCAGCTTGCCAAGATCGCGTTTGGTGTTTCGCGAGCGGTCGCCCGTGTCAACAACCCGAAGAACGAGCACATCTTCCACGCGCTCGGTATAGAGGCCATCTCCTCGACGACGATCATCTCTCGCCTCATCGAGGAGGAGGCGACCGTGGGCGACATACGGACGCTGATGGCTCTTCGCAAGGGTGACATGGCCATCGTCGAAATCGAACTTCCCGTGGACCGCTGCGTTGTCTGCAACAAGCGCGTCGCCGACCTCGATCTTCCGGTCGACTGTCTCATCATCGCGCTTCTCCGGGGCGACGAGACCATTCCCGTGCACGGTCAGACCGAGATGCAGCCGGGTGACGTCGTCATCGCATTCACCAAGGTGGACCATGAGCGCGCGCTCAAGAAGGCGCTCACCGGGGAGTAGCCCGTCCGCAGCCGACACTGCAGGTGGCGCAGTCGTGCGGACATTTGCCGGGCGTTCGGGCGGTGTCCTACAATACGCAGGCGCATCGCGGGTGTAGCTCAGTGGTAGAGCATCGGCTTCCCAAGCCGAGTGTCGCGGGTTCGAGTCCCGTCACCCGCTCCATGTCATGACCGTCGGGGGCCCTTGAGGCCCCCGACGTGTGTCCGCACTGGGGCTGAGTCCAGTCACACGGCGACCGGGGATGCTCATGGTGTCCGCCATAGCCGCGCAGATGCGACAAGCCGTGCCGTCCATCAGCCCATGTCGCCACTCGTCGCAGAGCGAGTACGCGGGTGTCGTTCATGGGTATGATACGAACACGTGTTCGTATCAGCCAGCCACCCCCTCTCGGCAGGCGATCAGGGGAGGGGTGCGCCATGAGATCGATGATCGGATTCGCGTGTGCCGTGGGTCTTGCCGCAGTGATCATCGGCTGCGAGACGGCCTGCGCGGGAGAGTGGGTGATGCCGCTCGACGGGGCGGTCGTCTGCATGCCGTTCGGGGTAGCGTACGCGGGAGGCGTACACCGTGGAATCGACCTGTCCGCGGAGCAGGGCGCTCAGGTGCGCGCGCCAGCCGGGGGGACGGTGGTCTTTGCGGGCGTCATCCCGGCTGACGGCGGCGGGACGTGTAACGCAGTCACCGTCCAGACCGCGGATGGTCTCAAGATCAGCCTACTGCCGCTTGATGCGGTCTACGTCCAAGAGGGTGCTGCCGTTGCAGGTGGGGATGCCGTCGGGCGGCTCGCTCCAGCGGGTGATGACTCCACTGATGCCCCGCACCTGCATCTCGGATTGAGACAGCAAGATCGCTACATCGATCCGGCGTCGATGTTACCGGACCAGGTGGTGCCGGATTCGGAGCCCGCCGTCGTGACCGATGCGCCCGCCGAGGTGCCAGCTGGAGGTGAGCCGCCCGGGATCGAAGAAGGCGCACCCGCCCCAGAGTACCTCCCGACATCAGAACCGGCTTCCGGCGTGACGCCTCTGACCGACCACGCGAGGACTCCCGGGCAGGTGACTGCCAACGCCGAGGCACGACTGACAGCCGTCATACCCACAGCCCCGGAGGCCATAGCGCCCATGGAGATGACTCTGCCTGAAGTGGCAGTACCTGAAGCCGAGTCCGCTTCGAAGCCGATCGAGAACACAGCGGAGGCGGCTCAGCCGGTGACACCTGCGCTCGTCACCTCACGTCTCGTGCGGGACGCAGGGGCAGTGCAGCATGCCTCAGGAAGTCGTGCCACAGAGACAGGCCCTGCAGCCTCGGGCAGCAGGTGGGTATCCGCCCGGTCCCATGGTGCGCGGATCCCAACGATTCCGGCATCCGTCGGATATGCCATCGCATCGATGACCGCAGCCATGACCGGGATCATCGGTATCATCGCGCGTTCGAAGGCCGCGGCACGCGTGCGTTGAGACGAAGCGCGGGCGGTGTCAGAGGCCGGGGGTACAACTCTGTTGTGGGACGGTCGGGTCTCTGTTACACTCCGTAGGCTTCATTTCCTGCTCCGGGCGACGCCTTCATAGTCCCGGGGCCGCACAAGCCCAAGGGAGGTGAAACATTGAAGGCTTACGAACTCATGCTTATCTTGCGCCCCAACCTCGATGACGAGGCGCGGGAGGCCGTCCTGGAGAAGGTCCGGGGCATCCTCACCGCCGAGGGCGGTACCGTCGATTCCGAAGAGGTCTGGGGCAAGCGTCGCCTTGCCCATGAGATCGACCACACGGAGGAGGGCGACTACCAGGTCGTCCTGTTCCATGCCGGTACCGCTACCGTTGCCGAGCTCGACCGTGTCTTGAACATCACCGATCAGGTGCTCCGCTTCATGGTCGTACGTCGCGACGACCTGGCATAAGCGCGCATCCGGCCGGAGTGGCAATGACCGGAACCAATGAGCGAAGGTGGCATCAATGAGCATCAACAGAGTGGTACTGACAGGGAACCTCACACGTGATCCGGAGCTGAAGGCCACCGCAGGCGGCCTCAACATCCTGAGCATGCGGATAGCGTTCAACGATCGTCGCAAGAACTCCGATACGGGCAACTGGGAAGACGTGCCGAACTACATCGACGTCACGATGTTCGGCGCGCGCGCGGAATCACTCTCCCGTGTGCTCTCCAGGGGCATGCGGATCGGCATCGACGGCAAGCTGCGGTGGCGCGAGTGGGAGACCCAGCAAGGCGATAAGCGGAGTGCCATCGAAGTCATCGCCGATGACATCGAGTTCCTGGATTCGCGCGGTGGCTCGGGTTCAGGTGGGAACAACGCTTCGTCTGGTGGATACAGTGCTCCGCCAGCACGGTCAGTCGACAGTCCTGATGATGATCTGGGAGAAGAGATCCCGTTCTAGTATCACATCCGGTCGGGGCGGACCCCTCTCGCCCACGACCATTCAACACAGCCCGAAAGGGTCCGGAAGGAGGTACGTGGATGAGCGATTACGCAAGGAAGCCGAAGCGCCGTTACTGCGCTTTCTGCAAGGACAAGGTCGAGTACATCGACTACAAAGACATCAACATGCTGCGCAAGTACACGACCGACCGTGGCAAGATCAAGCCGCGTCGTGTATCGGGCAACTGCGCCCAGCACCAGCATCAGGTGGCGATCGCCGTCAAGCGCGCGCGTGAGATGGCGCTGATCCCCTACGCCGTTCCTGTGGTTAGCGG
>CAZOSR010000114.1:0-6477 GCA_964582445.1 uncultured Coriobacteriaceae bacterium
AGCTTGGACATGCGGCAAGCGGACTTGTGACCTCCGCAGAGATCGATTGCGGACTCCCTGGTGTCCGCAAGGAGTTCACGAGCATAGTGATGACGCTGGAGTTGCCAGACGACACCGCAGCAGTGCTCCAGTACTCCATCGATGACGACGCCTGGCAGATCGCTGAGAGCGGCGCGCTACCTGCCGAGTCGTACGGTACGCTCATCCGCTACCGCATCAGCCTCACAACCGACGATCCGGGCGTGACCCCGCGCCTCTCCGGTGTCACGATCGGCTACGAGCCTGCGCCGGTCCAGGCGGCACCGGATGAGCCGGGTGAGGGAGGGGGCTCCCCCGGCAGCGACACCACCGCTCCGGACACCACGACGCCTTCGCCGAAGCCCAGAGCGGGCACAGCGCCACGGCCTCCTGCGAGCGGCACTATGAAGACGTCCGAAGGCTATGCGGCCGGAGAGATCGAGCCGATCGATGGGAGCATCGCAGGCCCCGTGTCTGCGCGTCGGGGCTGGATGCTTGCACAGGTGACTCCCTTGGTCGAGTCCGACTCCCTGCTACGGCGATCGCCCGCCCCGCTCCCCTCACCAGAGGGCTTGATCCTGCTCGGCAGCCTGTACGCGGCCGGTGCTCTGTCTGTCCCGCTCGGCCGCGCAGCGCGCTCTGCAGTCTCATTCGTGCCCACCGACTACTGATCAAGGAGCCACCCGCCGCATGGACACTATCGCCTACTACGCCACCCACCCCAACGCCATCATCTACGCTACGGCGACCGCGCTGCTCTACCCGGTGTTGATCACCGAGATCGCACTGCTCGTGTTCGGGGTGTTCGAGGCCGGACGCTTCACTGTGGAGATGATCGGCCGGCAGCGCAAGCGCTCACTCGGTGCACTCCGCGAGTCCGCAGCGCTGGCACGTGAGGCGCTCACGCTCGGCAAACCCGAGGAGGCGATCGATGCGCTGGCCAGTGCGCTGGAACACGCTCGCTACGGTCGCCGGTTCACACGGATGCTGGGCACCGGGGACCTCGAGCGGCATCACCTGCTCAAACTGCTCGAGGAGGTCGAAGGCCAGGCGGCTCGCCGTCTCGAGCGCACCCGCATGCTCATTCGTCTCGGCCCGATCCTCGGCCTGATGGGAACCCTCATCCCCATCTCGCCGGCACTCGTTGGTCTTGCGCAGGGTGACGTGCAGACACTGTCCGACAACCTCGTGATCGCGTTCTCCACTACCGTCGTCGGTCTACTGATCGGCGGCATCGGGTACACGATCTCGACTGTCCGCGAGCGAGTGTACACACGCGATGTCAGCGACATCGAGTACGCGCTTGAGATCGCGGGGTTGTGACCATGCGCGTCACTCACGGGCGACACGGTTCGACAGGCTATATGCGGCGCGGCGGACATCGTCTCATCGATCGCGCGGATGACCCGATGGAGTCCACGGGCAACCTGTTTGACGTGGCCATTCTCATCGGTGTCGGCTTCCTCATCGTCGCACTCTCAGGTTTCGGCCTGCAGGAACTCCTGAGCGAGGAGGACGTCACCATCGTCAAGAACCCTGGCGAGGCCGACATGGAGATCATCACCAAGACGGCTGGGAGGATAGAGCGCCTCGAGCGAACCGACGACATGGGCGAGGGGCGAGGCTATGCTGTCGGCACCGTGTACCGGCTCGAGGATGGCACGATGATCTGGGTCCCGCAGGACGGACTCTAGAGACTCCACCTTCCAGACTCCACGAGGGCGCCTCCCATACGGGGGCGCCCTCTTCTACGCACGCCCCTATCGACATCCGCCGTCTGGTTGCACTGGTTCCAGCCAAGGTCTATTCTCTTTGCACACGCTAAGCAAGTCCTTAGTGTAGCCTTCACTAGTCGGCTGTTATCCACGAATCACGAGAGGGGGCTGTCCGGGCCGCAGAGGGCACACAGGTCAGTCTGCACGTGTCCGTAAGAACCGAACTTGGGGGGTCTACCATGCTCTTGGCACGACTACGCTCAACCAGGGCGCTGATCGTTCTGGCCCTTATCGCGGCCCTGGCCGCATCTTTCGGCTGCGCCGCCGAGCCGACCGCTTCCACAGAACCCGCTGAAGAGGTCGAAACGGCCACCGAGGAACCTGTCGCACCGGACTTCGAGGGGCGCGAACTCAGCCTCTTCGTCGCCGCCGGTATGAAGAAGCCGATGGATACCATCATCGCTGAGTTCCAGGAAGACACGGGTGCCGTGATACTCGTGAACTACGGCTCTTCTGGTGAGCTCTACGCACAGATAGAAGCTGGGCAGCCGTGCGACCTGTACTACTCGGCGGACTGGCTCTACGTCGAGAAGATCCAGGAGCTCGACAAGGTGTCGTTGGACCGGAAGTTCCTGAGTGACTCCGTCGTGCTCGCCGTCTCCCCGACCGGCGCGACGAAGATCAGCTCGCTCGATGACCTCACCAAAGACGACGTCAGTCTCGTCATCGGTGATCCCGCGGCTCCTGTGGGCGCTTATGCGGAAGCCGGGCTGAAGAGCCTCGGCCTCTGGGACGCCCTCGAGAAGAACCTCAAGGCCCGGCCGTCCACTGTCAACCAGGTCGCCATCATGGTCAAAGAAGACCAGGTCGACGCGGGGATGGTCTACTCGAGTGTCGCCAACGGCAACGACCTGCAGATCGTGGACACGCTCTCACAGGAGGACACCGGCGAGATCATCTTCGGCGCCGCCATCCTGACTGAGGGCGACCAGGAGCTATCCAAAGCCTTCATGGACTACGCCACCGAGCGAGTGGCCGAGTTCGAGAAGTACGGATGGAAAGCGTATGAGTAGATGAGAGGACACGACGAACACACTAGCGCCGTCCCCTTCTTCTTTGTGCCGCTCTTCCTGCTGCTCGTGGCTTTCCCGCTGCTCGCGCTGATCTTCAACCTCGATGCACAGGGCATCGTCGGCACCCTGAGTGACCGCATCTTCTGGATCGCGGTACGCAACACGCTCCTCACGGCGTTCTTCGCATCGCTCCTGGGGCTCGTCGTGGCGATCGGTTTTGGGTACTACCACCTGTACAGCAGGCAGTCTCCCGTCTACCGGATCGCGAACCTGCTGAACGACCTGCCGATCGCGCTACCGCACACTGTGGCGGGCCTGGCGCTTCTCCTGGCGTTCGGCCGCAACAACTTCGGTTTCGTGAGCAACACCGGCCTTGCCTTCACGCTCCTCGCAGTCGTCCTGGGCATGTTCTTCGTGTCGTACTCCCTGTGCGCGCGCACCATCGCCAGTGGCGTTGACCAGACCGAGCGCGAGGTAGTCGATGTGGCCCGAACGCTTGGTGACACACCCACGCAGGCCTACTTCAAGATCGTGCTGCCCTCTATCGGCGAGGCCGTATTCTCCGGATTCGTCCTGGCGTTCTCGCGATCACTGAGCGAGTTCGCGGCGGTGATCATGTTCGGCGGCAACCTGCCCGGACGGACCCAGGTTCTCGCCTCCTACGTCTTCACAAAGGTCGAGGAGGGTGAACTGGAGATGGCGGTCACCGCAAGCGTCTTCTGCATCCTGCTATCGGTGATTCTCGTTGCGGTGTTGAGTTGGGGGAGGTCTCACTATGCTCACGGTCGAGTCGCTGTGTAAGTCGTATGGCACCAACCACGTGCTGCGTGAGGCATCCATGAGGATCGATCGCGAGATCAAGGTGCTGCTCGGCATCAACGGCTGCGGGAAGTCGACGCTGCTCAAGATCGTCGCAGGCATCATCCACGCGGACTCGGGCCGAATCGCGCTCAATGGTGAGGACATCACTCGGATCCCGCCGGAACGGCGACGCATCGGCTATGTCCCACAGAAGGCAGCACTGTTTCCACACCTGAGCGTCAGGCAGAACATCCTCTACGGAGCGCGAAACGGTAGCGACCCGACCGAACGGCTCACCGGTCTCGCGAGGATGTTGGGTCTCGAAGACCTCCTCGACCGCAAACCGCACGAGCTCAGCGGGGGCTACAAGAGCCGTGTCTCACTCGCGCGTGCCCTGGCGCCGGAACCTGCTCTGATGCTGCTGGACGAGCCCCTGAGCGATATCGATGTCACCACTAAGGAGAACCTGCTGCCGGAGTTCCGCGAAGTGATCCACTTGATGGACATCCCTGCAATGTACGTGACGCACGACCCCGTGGAAGCGCAGGAGATCGGGGATACGTTCGCGATCATGCAGGACGGTGTGGTCACCATCATGGAGTCGGCCGAGGCCGCCTTCGAGCGGGTTCGCAAGAACGACCCATCGGGATTCCGGGAAGAACCACTGCAAGCAGCGGTACGCACAGCATCCTAGTGTGCCCGACGACCGCCAGCGGGATGGTGGCCCGTGGACACGAGAAGGGCGCCCACCGGGGGGCGCCCTTCTTCACTCGTCTCTTCACTCTTCACACGAACGCCTGCCTTACAGCAGCGGCAGGTATGCCTCGAGCTCGTAGGGCGTCACTCGAGTGTGGTAGCTGATCCACTCGGCCTTCTTGTTCCGCAGGATGTACTCGAAGACCTGATCACCAAGCGCCTCGCGCACCATCTCGCTCTTCTCCATCTCAACGATGGCCTCGTCAAGATCACCCGGGAGCGTACTGATGCCGTAGGCGTCACGCTCGGCCTGCGTCATCTCGTAGACGTCATCCGTTACATCGGCCGGCAACGTCAACCCCCGCTCGATGCCGTCGAGACCGGCGGCCAACATCACCGCGAACGCGAGATACGGGTTGCAGGCTGGATCCGGCGACCGCAGCTCCACGCGGGTCGCGTTCTCCTTGCCGGGCTTGTACATCGGCACGCGCACGAGCGCCGAGCGGTTGCGGTGCGCCCAGCAGATGTAGACGGGAGCCTCGTAGCCCGAGACCAGGCGCTTGTAGCTGTTCACCCACTGATTGGTGATGAGGCAGGCTTCGCGCGCGTGCGCCAGGATGCCGGCGATGTAGCTCTTCGCGGTCGCGGACAGGTGGAAGGGGTCGTCAGCGTCGTAGAACGCGTTGCGACCGTCCTTGAACAACGACTGGTGAACGTGCATGCCGCTTCCGGCCTCGCCGTAGATCGGCTTGGGCATGAACGAGGCGTACACGCCGTTCTGCTGCGCGACCTCCTTGACGACGACTCGATAGGTCATGACGTTGTCGGCCATCTGGAGCGCCTCAGCGTACCTGAGGTCGATCTCGTGTTGACTTGGCCCCACCTCGTGGTGGCTGTACTCCACCTGGATGCCGAAACGCTTGAGGGCCCGCACGGTGTCCTTGCGCAGGTCTACAGCAAGGTCGCGGGTCGTCTGGTCGAAGTACGTACCTCGGTCGAGCAGCTCCGTGCCCTGGTCATCCTTGAAGTAGTAGTACTCGAGTTCCGGTCCCACGTAGAAGGTGTAACCCATATCGGCGGCGCGCTTCAGCTGCCGCTTCAGAACGTAGCGCGGATCGGCCTCGTACGGCGTCCCATCCGGCCGCACGATGTCGCAGAACATCATGGCCACCGCTTGCCCGCTCTGCCTCCAGGGCAGGATCTTGAGCGTTGTGGGGTCGGGATACGCGATCATGTCCGACTCCTGGATACGCGCAAAGCCCTGAATGGAGCTGCCGTCAAAGCCCATCCCCTCGGTCATCGCGTTCTCGAGCTCCTCCACGTCCATCGTGAAGCTCTTCAGGAATCCGAGGACATCCGTGAACCACAGGTGGATGAACTCGATCTTCTGGTCCTTGATCTTCTGAATCACATCGTGCCGGAGTTCCTGCGGCATGACCCCTCCTCAGCGGACGTGAACGGCTCTCGCCGAAACACTCTCGAAACACCTCTCGCAACGTGAACACAATACGCTACACTTGCCCAAATCCAAACGCATCATCGATCAAGAAGGGGGCTTTTCGATGTCTGGGTACGCAACCGAGTTCATGGATGCGGTCCGTGCGAAGAACTCGGGGGAGCCGGAGTTCCTGCAGGCCGTTGCCGAGGTCGTCGATTCGTGCAGCGTGGTGCTCGATCGTCACCCCGAGTTCCGCGACGCCAAGATCCTCGAGCGGATGGTGGAGCCAGAGCGAGTCATCATCTTCCGCGTGCCGTGGCAGGCCGACAACGGCGAGTTCAACGTCAATCGCGGCTTCCGCATCGAGATGAACAGCGCCATCGGCCCCTACAAGGGCGGCCTGCGCTTCCACCCCTCGGTCAACCTGGGCATCCTCAAGTTCCTCGCCTTCGAGCAGGTCTTCAAGAACTCGCTCACCACGCTGCCTATGGGTGGCGGCAAGGGCGGCAGCGACTTCGACCCCAAGGGCAAGAGCGACGCCGAGGTGATGCGCTTCTGCCAGAGCTTCATGACCGAGCTTCAGCGCCATATCGGTCCCGACACCGACGTTCCTGCGGGTGATATCGGTGTGGGCGGCCGTGAGATCGGCTTCATGTTCGGCCAGTACAAGCGCCTCCGCAACGAGTTCACCGGTGTCCTCACCGGCAAGGGACTCGATTGGGGCGGCTCGCTCATC
>CAZOSR010000115.1:0-6473 GCA_964582445.1 uncultured Coriobacteriaceae bacterium
CCCCCTCTTTGCCTGCCGCGTAGAGCCCGAGGAAGAACCGGTGCGGACCGGGCGTCCCCTCGGGTACGAACGCGACACGATCGCCCGGCATCAGCCGGTAACCGAGCGGCCGTACCGTACGGTTGCAGAAGACCCCCTCGATCATCGAACGCGGGATATCGAGCATGTCGGCGAGCTCGGCGCCAGTGACACCCTCCGGTGGCAGCTCGATCTCGAGAACCGTGTCGCCGCCGCGCTCCTTCTGGAGCGCGTGAAGCGAGCCGAACAAGCGTACCGTCACAGTAGGCCGATTCATCCGATGCCTCCCTGGCGGGCTCGAACTGCCGCCACGTTCGCGTTTTTCACGTCTCCCCGCTATACTTACCCGAACACCGCGCCCGCATGAGGCGCATCAACCAAGACCCGGTCGTCCTTCGCTTTCCTCGTGATCTGTCAGGACAACTGCGTCTGCCCGCAGTGCGACCTGACATGGCGCACGAGGAAGGAGTCCTACTTGAGTTTCGACAATCTGGGTCTTTCGCCACGCCTTCTCGAGGCTGTGGCGTCCATGGGCTACGCGAGCCCGACCCCAATCCAGCGTGATGCCATCCCGGTGGTGCTCCAAGGCCGTGACGTCGTGGGCTGCGCCCAGACGGGTACCGGCAAGACCGCTGCGTTCGTGCTGCCGCTGATGCAGCGCATCCCCGCGAAGCCCGGTGGACCTCGCGCGCTCGTGGTCACCCCCACGCGCGAGCTCGCGGGCCAGATCGAAGAGGTCGCCCTGCAAGTGGCGAAGCACACCAAACATCGCGTTGCCGTGGTATATGGCGGAGTGGGATACGAGCCGCAGACGAAGGCGCTCAAGCGCGGCGTGGATGTGCTTGTTGCCACCCCCGGCCGCCTGCTTGACCTCATGGACCGCAAGGTCGCGAACCTCTCGAACGTGGAGATCCTCGTACTCGACGAGGCGGATCGGATGCTCGACATGGGCTTCTGGCCCCAGGTCCGCAAGATCATCCAGACCATCCCCACCGAGCGGCAGAACCTGCTCTTCTCGGCAACGATGTCCTCGGATGTCATGCGCATAGTGAGTTCCACACTGCACGACCCCGTGCGCGTGGAGGTCGCCCCCGCCAACACACCGATCGAGTTGATCGAGCAGCGCGTCTACCCGGTAGGTGGTCAACAGAAGGCGCAGCTTCTGGTGCATCTGATCAAGTCCGACGATCCGGACAGGGTGATCGTATTCACCCGCACGAAGCACCGTGCCGACCGTGTAGCCAAAGTGCTCCACCAAAACGGCATCAAGAGTGCCGCGATCCACGGTGATCGCTCGCAATCGCAGCGCCAGAACGCCCTCGACAACCTCAAGAGCGGGCGTTGCCGCGTGCTCGTGGCGACAGACGTGGTGGCCCGCGGAATCGACATCGATGACGTGAGCCATGTGGTGAACTACGACCTGCCCAACTCGCCGGAGGACTACGTCCACCGCATAGGCCGTACCGCCCGTGCAGGCAAGTCAGGCACGGCGGTGACGCTGCTCGCCCCCGAAGAACACGAGAGCTTCCGTGATATCGAGGTCAAGATCGGCACGGTGCTCGACACCCACGATGCCGAGGGCTTCGAGTACTCACAGCAGCGCCTGGTGCCGAGTGCCGAGCGCTCCGCGACTCGCTCCGTAAGAACCGTCTACAGTTCGAGCCGCGGCAGGAGCCGTCGGCGCAGGTAGGGTGCCAGCCAGCACCGCTGGTTAGATGAGACGAGCGACCACGGGGGCCCACGGGCCCCCGTTCGGTGGCGAGACCCGTCGGCCACTAGTCAATTGACTTCGGCCCAGTGCCTGCCTCGCACGGCCTGCCAAGGAAGTAGCCTTGCGCATAACCCACGCCGAACGACCGCAGCAACCGCAGCGTCTCCTCCGACTCGACCCATTCGGCAGTGATGCCGATTCCCAGACCAGCGGCGAGCTCAACCATCGAGCGTACGATGTGCTGGTCCCGGGGACTGCTCGGGAGCTCCCGGACGAAACTCCCGTCGATCTTGAGCATGTCGACCGGGAGATTGCGCAAGTAGTGGAACGACGAGAACCCCGAGCCGAAGTCATCGAGGGCGACCCGCACACCGATAGACTTCAGGCTTGCGATGAACGTGTGAGCCTTCATCATGTCTACCACGGCCGCCGTCTCGGTGATCTCGATCCCAAGCCGTCCGGGATCGACCCCCGTGCCCCTGATCTCACCGGCGATGAGTTCGAGCAGCGAGATGTCCGAGAGAGCGCGTCCGGAGCAGTTGACGTCGATTCGTACGCCGCTCTCGGGCGGATACTCCGACAGCAGCGCGATGGCCTTCCTCACCATGTGTGAATCGATCTCGCCGATCATCCCAAGCTGCTCTGCGAGCGGCAGGAACGCGCCGGGGGGAATCAGCTCGCCCTGATCATCCATCAGCCGCACGAGGAGTTCATAGCGGTCGACGCCACCGGTGGCAAGATCGACGATCGGCTGCCAGAACACAGCGATGCGATCCTCGCGTATCGCAGACTCGATGACACCGGCCCAGTCGAAGCGGATCCGGAGTTCGTGCTGCCAGTCAGCGCCCGGCTCGAACACGCAGAACCGGTTGCCACCATCAGCCTTGGCTCTGTACATGGCAATGTCGGCACGCGCGAGGGCCTCCTCGGCGGTCGTAGCATGATCTGGCAGGAGAACCACGCCGATACTGGCGCTGGTGCGAACGGGACCGGCGTCGAGGGACAACTCGAGTGACCTGATGTCGTCCAACACGCGAGCGGCAGCTGACCGCACATCGGCAGCCTCTGCAACAGGCATCAGTATCCCGAACTCATCACCGCCGAGACGGGCAAGCACGCTGTCGGAACGCAAGCGATTCGACAGCTCCAGGGCTAGCGCCACGAGCAGGTCGTCTCCGGACTTGTGGCCGAGACTATCGTTCACCTCTTTGAAGTTGTCGAGGTCCAGCCACAGGAGCAACGTCCTGCCATCGCCACGTCGTGCGTGATTCAGTCTCTGCTCGAGCTCCTCCTCGAAACGGAGCCTATTGGATAGTCCGGTCAGATGGTCATGGGTTGCCAGGTGCAGCAGCTCGCGCTCGAACCGCTTCCGATCAGAGACGTCTCTCAGTATCCACTGCATCTGCTCGGCAGCACCCTGACCTGCGGAGAACCACCCGATGCCAGCCTCGACAGTGATGGTAGCTCCATCGGCATCAACGAGTACAAGATCGCGTCTGAGATCTGCGTGACGGTCCTGCAACACGTCTCGCAACAACACCTCCGCCGAATCCGGCGTCGTGATGTCACGGTAGTGCAGCGTCTCGAGTTCCTCACAGGAACGACCGAGCAGGCGCACCGCGGCAGGATTGGCGAAGGTGATAGCACCCTGGGCGTCGAGTCCGAGCACTGCGTCCGCCATTCCATCCACTAGGGCACGGTAGCGGGTCTGGATGCGCGCGGCGGCCTCTTCAGCCACCCGCTGTTGGTCGAACGCGCGCCGCTCCTGTCGCAATGCTGCGAGCAGGACCGACAACAGCACGAGGCCTCCCAGTGCCAGCGCCAGGGCAAACGAACCCAGCGCACGGCGTCCCTGGTCCGCCACCGACCGGCTCATCGCGAAACGCAGCGCAAGCGCGGGCTCACCGTGAATGTCGGGGAAGAGGCGCGTGCCATACGCGATCTCATCCTCCATGTGCATCTCAGCCCATGGGTCTGCATCGGAATCACCGTTGATGGCAGTGTCGAGGTCGACACGAGCGACATCCAGGCGTAGCGACGTGCTCACCGAATCAACGAAGCCGCTGTCTATATAGCGGCCGAACAGTACGAGTCCCACAGGCGTAGACGCCGCATCACTGGTTGTGATGGGATGCGCCCCGTAGGCGATGAGCCCGCTGTCAGCGACCACAAGACCCATGGTCGGCTCGATGACATCCAGATCCGCAGGCCAGACAAGCCCGGAAAGCGCGGAGATGTCCGGGGGCGCGACCGCACCGGATCCCGTCAGCGGATCGAGGTATGCAGCGTGGATGAGCGTACCGTCGACCGCATAGAACGCGACCACGTGCGCACCGAGGTTGTCGAGCGTCTCGTCGGTCAGATTCGTCGTGACGTAATCAGGTTGCTCACCCAGCACGTAGTGGTATGTGTCATCCCAGATGCCCCAGTCACCAGCCATGATTGCGAGCTTCCCCAGCTCGGAATCGTACGCGGCCTGGAGGCGGCTGATGTTGTCCGTCACAGCGGACCTCTCAAGGCGCTCGAAGCTGCGAGCCGCTATCGTCGCACCCAGAACCGACGTGGTGAGCGCCCCGAAGAGCATCGTGGCCACCGCGACCACGAGCAGGGAGCGATAGCGAATCGGCTGCAGCCTTCCCGTGCCGGGCACCCCGCCCCCCTTACCGTGGAACTCGCATCCACACACGAGGAATCTATCAGCCTATCATCGTCATCTCGGCAGGCTGATGTGATTCTATCCCACGGCAATCCGATGGACGGTCGAATCAGGGATGACGAACGGCATGGGTGCCGCGCACTCTGCGTGCACATCGTGCCAACGAGCGATAGCCAGCTCCTACTGTCTCGTCAGCTCCCGCACGGCGCTCGACAGCGCGTCTGGCCCGGATGCCTTCATCACTCTGCGCGAGCCTGAGGGCAGCGTTATCTCATCCGGTCGGCCGGTGAGCACCACGATCGGCGCCGACGTGACCCCGCGGACATCGTGAACCGTGTGAGTGCCGCCGAGACCGTAGCCGCAGACGACCGCAGTGTACGTCACGGACCTGAGATCCTGCTCCGCATCGACGAATGAAGGCTTGATGTCTACCACTGAACCGGGGAAATGGGTACGCAAGGTGCTTGAGGTAAGCATCGCAAACACCTGCGAGTCCTCGATGATCAGGAACCGCCTGTCAGACCGGGTGCCGCCCACTGCCCAGTCTCCCACTGAGCCGTCGGGGAGAAGACCGCTTGGTACGGTGCGACCTGCGGCCAGGTGCCCGTAAAGGCCACACTGATGGCCATCGGTGGAGTCGCACTGGGGAAGGACCTGCGGGTAACGAACGCGCGTGAGAACACTAGAGCGCAGCTGGTGGTTCAACTGGCACGATTCCGCAACGGGGCATGGCATTGCATGAGCTCCTCTTCGCCGGGGACAGCCCCCCCTGGAAGACACACCGTAACCGATGCCAACGGCGTTGGCCGTGCGCTGCGTCACAGACACCGTGAACCAGCTGACGGGCGGTCCCGCATCGGTGCCTGCCTGCGCTACAAGACCCGCCAAACGCAGATGTCGACGGATACGGTGGCATCGATGCGATCCCCGAGCGTCGCGGCACGCGCGTGCACCTCGTCCGCGGTTGTGTGACGGGCGCTCGGACCCATCAGCACGAGGGTGGCCGCATCGGTGCCCGTGAGCGTGATCCGCCGCCCGAAGTGCCGGCACCGGTCGAGCTTGAACCGTCCCCCGAGCGCCGCACGGATCCGGTCGGGCTTGTCGGGGTCGACCGAGACCATGCCGAGCGGCGCTATCAGCTCGGCCAGGTGGTCGGCGGTGGGTGTGACCACGATCAGCGCCCCTCCGGGAGCAAGGATGCGTGCGCTCTCCACCGGGTTGCGCGGTGCGAAGACGTTCAGCACCGCCGCGGCAACACCATCGCGAATCGGCAACTGTCCCCAGATGTCGCACACGATCGAACCTGCGCGTTCGTGAGCCCGCGCCACCGCCCGGGCAGCGTACTTGGAGATGTCGAGGGCCAGACCGTGCCGTCCCGGCGCGGCATCGAGCGCGGCGGCCAGGTACTCACCCGTGCCCGCTCCCGCGTCGACCAGGCACCCGGGCACACCGTGCACGGCGGCGGCCGTCTCGGCCGCGACAGCATCAATGAGCGGCCGGTAGTGGCCTGATTCGAAGAACGCCAGACGCGCCTCGACCATGTCCCGCGTGTCGGCCGTACCCGGACGCGCCCCTCCGGAAAGCAGGTTCACGTACCCCTGCCGGGCCACGTCGAAGCTGTGCCCGTTCACGCAGGCGAGTGAGCCTCCTCGGCGCTGCAGATGCTCCCGGCACACGGGGCACTCCAGCATTTCGTGCCATTCCACGCTCGCACCCCTTCTGAGTACCAGTCCGCGTCCCATCGTACCGCTCCCACCGTACAATGGAGCTACCCGAGGAGAGGACCACTCATGGCCCACGCGGTACGCGGTGCCCAGAACATCAGCAAGATGTGCATCGTCTGCGGCACCGAGAACACTGCGGGACTCCATGCCCGCTTCTACGAACTCGACAATGGCGAACTCGCAGGGGTCTTCACGCCGCGCGAGGAGCACCAGGGGTACCCCGGCCGCCTGCACGGAGGCATCGCGTCCACGATCCTCGACGAGGCGATCGGACGTACGATCAGCCTGAGCGACCCGTCCGCGTGGGGTGTCACGATCGAGCTGACGGTGCGCTACCGCAAGCCCGTGCCGCTACACGGCGAGG
>CAZOSR010000116.1:0-6466 GCA_964582445.1 uncultured Coriobacteriaceae bacterium
CGCTCGACCGGAACGTTCACGCCCGGTACCGACAGGCAGCCCTCCTCATCGACCACCGTGTCGTCGCTGAACTCGGTGATCACGGGATTGCAGAGCGCGGCGAGCCGGTCATCGACGTCGAAGACGATGACACGCTTGTCGACACCGACCTGCGGCGCAGCCAGGCCGATGCCATTCTCCGCGTACATCGTCTCGGCCATCGCTTTGACGAGTTCGCGGAGTCCCTGGTCGGACTCAGGATCGATCGACTGAGCATGCCCCTTCAGCACAGGGCTCGGATGGTGCAGGACCTCCATACTTCGCAACCTCCCGCCGGGCGGCGTACACCACGACACCACCGGATCAAGTCATCTCACGGCCGCACCGAGCGGCCTCCCCTATTCTACACCGCCCGCACCACGGACAACCCCGTGTAGTGCGGCCCCTACAACATTCCCGCCGGATCCACATCGATGGAACGGACGACTCCTTCGGGCACGGTCGCCTGCTCGTCGATACTCGCGAGGACGGCGCTCATGTCAGACCCCGGCGGCGCCTTGACCACGATATGCCACCGCCAACGCCCCTTGATGCGGACGATGGGCGCCGGCGACGGACCGAGCACCGTCCACTCGCGTGCGCATCCCGCACGCAACGCGTGCGCATACCCGTCCGCTGAGGCCGCGACATCTCGTGCGTTCGTTCCACTGAATCCGATGTTGGCGATTCGCATGTACGGCGGATACCCCAGCATCCGGCGGTCCTCCCGCTCACGTTCGTACAGGACGGATGCATCGCGCAGCCGAACCGCTTCAACCGCAGGATGCCCGGGCCAGTACGTCTGGATGACCACCACACCGCCTTTGGGCCCGCGCCCCGCGCGCCCCGCAACCTGTTCCAGGAGTTGATACGTCCGCTCGGTCGCACGGAAGTCCGGCACATGCATGCTCGTATCGGCGTTCAGTACGCCGACGAGCGTCACGTCGGGGAAATCCAGGCCTTTGGCGATCATCTGCGTGCCAAGCAGCA
The DNA here is from genome assembly GCA_964582445.1 of uncultured Coriobacteriaceae bacterium. GTDB lineage: Bacteria > Actinomycetota > Coriobacteriia > Anaerosomatales > Anaerosomataceae > Anaerosoma. The sequence continues at coordinate 1,009 of CAZOSR010000116.1, forward strand.
CGGCCGGACCCGGGGAATCGAATCGCCTCAGCACCGATTCGTGGCCACCCTTTCGGGAGGTCGTGTCAGCATCCATGCGCACGATGGGGACGCCGGGCAACATCGACGCCAATTCCGCCTCGGCGCGCTGCGTCCCGGCGCCGAATCTGCGCAGGTACGGGCTTCCACACCGGGGACACGTGACCGGAGCAGTCTCCGTGTGATTGCAGTGATGACACTGGAGCCGCCCGCCCTCCTCGTGGTAGGTGAGCGACACGCTGCACGAAGGGCACTCCGGGACGAACCCGCACTCGCGGCACAGCAGGAACGACGCGAAGCCGCGCCGATTCAGGAAGAGTACGGCCTTCTCTTCCCGTTCCAGGACCCGATGCAGCTCGGACGATAGTCGCGCTGAGAAGATCGACCGATTACCCGAGGAGAACTCGGCACCCATGTCGACGACCTCGACAGGAGGCGGCGATCCCCCGCCCACTCGCTCGGTCAGCGCTACCCGCTGATAGCGACCTACCTCAACCGCGTGAAGCGATTCCATGGCCGGGGTTGCAGAGCCCAGGACAAGCGCGCCTCCGCGCATCGTGATGAGACGCTCGGCAACATCCCGGGCATGATAGCGGGGCGTCTGTGCTTGCTTGTACGAGGGCTCGTGTTCTTCGTCTATCACCACGAGCGCGACATCCCGGATCGGCGCGAACAACGCAGATCGCGCGCCCACGACGACGCGCACGGCACCCTCAAGCGCGAGTTGCCATTGGTCGAACCGCTCACCTACAGATAGCCGACTATGGATGACCGCTACGCTCTCGCCGAGGCGCGAACGGAACCGTCCAACCGTCTGGGGCGTGAGTGCGATCTCGGGCACAAGCACGATCGCGCCACGTCCGCTGGCCACCACGCGTTCGATGGCCGCCAGATAGACCTCCGTCTTGCCTGACCCGGTGATGCCATCCAGCAGGACAGTCCCGCCATGTTCGACGGCCTCGCATATGCGCGCGATCGCAGCCGCCTGCTGCTGGGTATGCCGATGCCGTGGCGCCGTGGCACGCGAGGAGTCCGGAATCCGGTATCGCCTTGACTCGATCACCGTCACCGCCCCCGCGCTCGAGAGCGCCTTCACAGCGGCCGCGGCACCCGGTATCTCGGCCGAAAGCTCCGGAAGCGTCACGGGTCCCTCGGAGAGAGCATCGAGCACCGCCCGCTGCACGACCGCAGTGGACCTCGGCACGTACGGCTCGGCGTCGCCAGCGAGAGACACCAGCTTCAGTGATGCGGGCGCGGTCTGACGGCCCCGGTAGACCCATCCGTCCTCGGTGCGCACGACCCGCGGCGCCCCACCGGGAGGAAGGAAGAGTCGCAACGCTTCGGAGAGCGGGGCTACATACTCGCGCGCGATCCAGCGCGCAAGCTTGAGCGCATGGTCGTCGAACACGGGCGTGCCGAGAACCGCCTCTATCGGGCGTAACTCGCCCTCGTACGCACTGGCATCTCCGACGTCCACGACGTATCCGACCACGCGCCTCGGACCGAACGGGACCGCTACCGGTACCCCGACGGCAACGGCATCGCGCAGACCGGTGGGAACCGAGTAGTCGAACGGCTCGGTGAGGGCGCGCGCGGGAACGTCGATGACGACGCGCACGATCGATGGTGAGGTATTCATGTCCCCAGAATAGCGAAGGCCACCGACATCGTCGCCGGTGGCCTCCACGGATGTGGCGATAGCTACTCGACCGCAGTCAGCAGTGCGTCCACCCTGTCGGTACGCTCCCAGGTGAACTCGGCCTCCTCGCGTCCGAAGTGACCGTATGCGGCCGTCTTCGAGTAGATGGGGCGCCTCAGATCCAGGTCGCGGATGATCGCACCGGGGCGCAGGTCGAAGACCTCGCTCACTGCCTTCTCGATGCGGGCGACCGGCACCGTCTCGGTACCGAAGGTCTCAACCATGACCGACATCGGATGTGCGACACCGATCGCGTAGGCAAGCTGGATCTCGCAGCGCTGCGCAAGGCCCGCTGCCACGACGTTCTTCGCGACCCAGCGCGCAGCGTAGGCTGCCGAGCGGTCCACCTTGGTGCAGTCCTTGCCCGAGAACGCGCCGCCACCGTGACGACCCATCCCACCGTACGTGTCCACGATGATCTTCCGACCGGTGACACCCGAATCACCCATCGGGCCACCGATGACGAAACGACCTGTCGGATTCACAAGCACGTCGGCATCCTTGTAGTCGATCCCCTCGAGGCCGAGAACGGGATCGATTATGTGCTCGATGAAGTCGGGCCGCATGAGCGCATCGATGTCAACGCCGTCAGCATGCTGTGTGGAGATGAGGATCTTGTCGATGGCAACCGGCTTGCCGTCGACATAGCGCACGGTCACCTGGGTCTTTCCATCAGGCCGCAGGTAGTCGAGCACCTCCGCCTTCCGGACTGCCGTGAGCCGCTCCGCGAGGCGATGTGCAAGGTATATCGGCATCGGCATCAGCTGCGACGTCTCATTGCAGGCATAGCCGAACATCATGCCTTGGTCGCCTGCACCGATGAGATCGAGCGGATCCTGTTCGCCACGCTTCGTCTCGAGCGCCTTGTCGACGCCCATCGCAATGTCGGCGCTCTGCTCGTGGATGGCGGTGAGCACGCCGCAGGTCTCGAAGTCGAAGCCGTACTTGGCCCGCGTGTACCCGATCTTCTTGACCGTGTCGCGAACGATGGAAGGGATGTCGACGTACGCATGCGTGCGGATCTCGCCCGCAACCACGATCAGGCCGGTGGTCGTCAGCGTCTCACATGCCACACGCACGTAGTCCGGGCTCGCGGCCGAACCCTTATCTGTCACGTACCCCTCATCGGTCAGCTCGGCCTCACGCCTGATGATGGCGTCGAGGACAGCGTCCGAGATTGCATCGCACATCTTGTCGGGATGACCCTCGGTCACCGACTCCGAGGTGAACAGGTACTCGCGCTCCGACATCGGACCTCCTTCGTGGTGCCCACTTCTGCGGGCCTGCTATTCCGACCCGGACAAAGAGAAATCCCTTGCCCGGACAGACAAGGGACGTGAGCGTTGGCGCAGGACGCCGCGTTCTTCCCTCATCTTCCAGACGTTACCGTCTGCCGCAATGTGGCACCGTGCGCACTTTCGCGTCGGTTGCCGGGGCGTCGTAGGGTGCGGTCCCTCGGCCCTCTGCAGCACTTTCGCGCTGCCTCGTGATGAGAACGCACCGACGATAGCACGGGGCGCCAGTCCTGCCAAGCGAGGCTGCAGCGGGTATAGTGTCCACGTGTCCCCGCGAGGAGATGGAGCATCATGAAGCTGTTCTCGGTGGAGATGATCGACAAGATCGTCGTGTGGATCGAAGGTGCCGTGACGGCACTGCTCGTGATCCTCGCGGCCCTCGGCGTTGTAGATATCGTGATCAAGATGCTCGAAGTCACCCGTGCAGACGGGTTCATGACCCCGGAAGGCATCACCCGCACGATCGACACCGTGCTCGTGGTGTTCGTCGTCATCGAGCTCATCCGGATCGCTATCGCCTACATGCAACACGAGAACGTGATCGGGACGGTGCTGGAGGCGGGCCTGGTGGCGGTGGTTCGGAAGCTCGTCATCTTCGAAAGCTCCGACCAGATGCTAGAGAAGGCCATCGCGCTATCCATCCTCATCCTTGCCGTCGGCATAACCTGGTATCTGCTGCACAAGCGGCAGCCCGAGGATGCCGGTGTCCCCGGCAGCCACTGACAGCCCCCGCGGAAGGAGTCCCGTGTCCGTGTACCCCCGTGTCCGTTTCGCCCCCAGCCCCACCGGTGCGCTCCACATCGGCGGAGCACGCACTGCCATCTACAACTGGGCATTCGCGCGTGCCAGCGGGGGTACCTTCGTCCTGCGGATCGACGACACGGATGCCGAGCGATCGACGCCCGAGAACACCGCACAGATCCTGCGTTCGATGTCGTGGCTCGGGATCGACTGGGACGAGGGTCCCGAGGTCGGCGGTCCCTACGGCCCGTACTTCCAGACCCAGCGCGCCGAGACGTACCGGATGGCGCTCGAGACGATGAAGGCCAACGGGGCCGCATACCCCTGCTTCTGTTCGGCGGAGGAACTGGCGGTCAAGCGCGAGGCGGCCCGCGCCGGTGATGGATCTGCCGGCTACGACCGCACCTGCCGCGGCATCGACCCTGGCGCCGCGACCGCGCGGATCGCCGCTGGTGAGCCGCACGTCTGGCGGCTTCGCGTTCCCGCAGAGCGCGGCGACATCGTCGTGGACGACATCGTCCGCGGAGAGACGGTCTTCCCTGCCTCGGCCATGGACGACTTCGTGCTGGTGCGCTCTGACGGCACGCCCACCTACAACTTCGCCACCGTTGTCGACGACGCGAACATGGAGATCACGCACGTGATCCGCGGCGACGACCACCTGTCCAACACGCCACGTCAGATTCTCGTGTTCGAGGCCCTGGGGCATGCAGTCCCCCGCTTTGCACACCTCTCCATGATCTGGGGAGCCGATGGCAAGAAGCTCTCCAAGCGCCACGGCGCGACATCCGTGGAAGCGTTCCGGGATGAAGGGTACCTGCCTGAGGCGATACTCAACTACGTAGCGCTGCTCGGCTGGTCGCTCGATGGCGAGACCACGATCATCTCGCGTGAGACGCTTGCCAGAGACTTCTCGCTCGAGCGCATCTCAAAGAACCCTGCGATCTTCGACTTCGAGAAGCTCGAGTGGATGAACGGCGTGTACCTCCGGGACATGCCCGCAGACGAGTTCGCGGACCGGATGGTCCCGTACCTGGTGGACGCCGGGCTCACGTCAGCCGATGACTACCGGGCGCGACCGGCATGGTACCACTCGCTCGTTCCGCTCATCGCCGAGCGGGCTAAGCGGATGACGGACATCGCGCCGACGGTCGCCTTCCTCTTCACAGACACGATCGCCCTCGATTCCGTATCCGTCGACAAGGCCCTCGGCACCGATGAAGCGCGAGATGCGCTTGCTGCGGCCGCCGATGCGCTAACCGGGCTCGAGGCATGGGAGCACGATGCGATCGAAGCTGTGCTCAGAGAGCTCCCGCCCATGCTTCAAGTGAAGCCGAAGGTGCTCTTCCAGGCCATCCGTGTAGCCGTGACCGGATCGACCGTGAGCCCGCCGCTGTTCGAGTCACTGGCCCTCCTCGGCAAAGACCGGACACTCACGCGTATACGTGCAGCACTCTGACGGCCCCGATCGCCGTTCGGCGGGTTGACACCCGGCGAGGCCGTCGGTAGCATACGGATTCGCGTCCGAGCGGGGCGCAGGCACGTACTGGGGTATGGTGTAACTGGCAACACGTCGGATTCTGGTTCCGAAGAGTCTAGGTTCGAGCCCTAGTACCCCAGCCACATACGGCGCGTTCGTCTAGCGGTTAGGACACCGCCCTCTCAAGGCGGAGATCACGGGTTCGAATCCCGTACGCGCTACCAA
>CAZOSR010000117.1:0-6466 GCA_964582445.1 uncultured Coriobacteriaceae bacterium
CGTACCTCCCTAGAGGGACTGGTGCAACCGTGAGGTCAGCGCCTCACATACTGCGTCTGGCACGAGCCCGATGACCGATCCGCCATGGCGGGCGATCTCCTTCACTGCGGACGAACTCAGATACGCGTACTCGGGAACGGACATGATAAACATCGTCTCCACACTCTGGTCCAGCCGGTAGTTCAACTGAGCCATCTGGAACTCCCGTTCGAAGTCAGTGACCGCGCGGAGCCCCTTGATGATGACCGTCGCGTCCATCTCCTGGGCGAATTCTACTAGAAGTGAGTCGAAAGGGCGTACTACCACATTGTCCAGGTGTGCAACTGCATCTTCGATGAATCCGACGCGCTCCTCCAGGCCGAACAGCGGACCGCCGCCCTTGTCGGGACTCAGCGCCACTCCGACCACCACCTCGTCGAAGATCGCCGCCGCCCGGTCGATCACGTCGAGATGCCCGTTGGTCACCGGATCGTAGGTACCGGGACACAGCGCTCGCTTCACGTCCGTTCCTCATCCTTCATAGACTGCATACGTGACACCTGTGTCCCCGTATGTCTTGCGCGCCCGCAATGCGAAGCCGGCGCTGGGGACACCCCCTCCAGTGCCACAGTGCTCGTAGACCACCAGACAGCCCGGCTCGAGAAGATCTGCCGAAGCCAGTCCTTCCAGGAGTTCCCACTCGGCCGACGGCTCCATCGTATAGGGCGGGTCTGCAAAGAGCAACGATACGGGAGCAAGACCACCCACTCTGAGCAGCCGTGATACATCGCTTCGGATAACGCGACACGCGCCGGACGGAATACCCAGGGACGCCAGGTTGCCTTCGAGCACCCTCGCGGCACGGACATCCTTCTCCACGAAAACGGCATGCGTGGCTCCACGCGACAAGGCCTCTATACCCATCGCACCGCTGCCGGCATAGAGGTCGAGGACGTTGATGCCGTCCAACTCCCCATACATCGAGTACACGCTTGAGAAGATGGCCTCACGCACCCGGTCGGTTGTGGGGCGAGTACTCCGCCCCGGGGGCGCAGTGATCGAACGCCCCCTCAGGGCTCCTCCGATCACCCTCATCCGCTGCTCACCCATCCCCAAACCGATCCGATCCTGCGAACGGTGTCCTCGCGCAGCGGGAGATGCTCAGGGCGCACCAGCGACGGGTCCTCGTTGACCAGTTCAAGAGCGTCCGACCGCGCAGCCTCCAGCAGGTCGATATCCTGTGTGAGCGATGCCAGCCGCAGGCCTGGAACGCCGCTCTGGCGATCACCGAGCACCTCACCCTCACCCCGGAGGCGAAGGTCCAGTTCCGCAAGCTCGAATCCGTCGTCCGTGGAGGCGATCGCCGCCATGCGAGAGCGTGCGTCTTCTGTGCGGGGATCCGCGAAGACCATGAACAGACCAGGATCCTTCCCGCGTCCAACACGCCCTCTAAGCTGATGCAGCTGCGACAACCCGAACCTATCGCCGTCCTCGACGATCATCACCGTAGCCGAGGGCACGTCTACGCCCACCTCGATGACCGTCGTAGCCACCAGGATGTCGATCTCGCCGTCACGGAACCGCTCCATCGCTGCTACCTTCTCTGCCGCAGGCATCTGTCCGGTCAGAAGCCCGACCCGACACTCCGGGAACACCTGGCGCTGCAACCGCCTTGCCTCCGTGTTCGCCGCCTTGGCCTGCAGAGAATCGCTCTCGTCCACAAGTGCGCACACGACATACGCCTGCTTACCGGCCGCGACCGCACCGCGCACCGCCTGGTAGGCATCCGCGCGGCCGCTCATCGGAACCACACGCGTCTCGATGTGCCCCTTGCCCCGCCCTTCGGGGCGCTGACGCAGGTACGATGTGTCGAGGTCGCCATACAGCGTGAGAGCCAGGCTTCGCGGTATCGGCGTTGCCGTCATGACAAGCAGGTCCGGCACCTCGCCCTTGGAGCGCAAGGCGAGACGTTGCTGGACACCAAATCGATGCTGCTCATCCACTATCGCAAGAGAAAGCCGATCGTAGTCGACGTCTTTCTGGATCAGCGCGTGCGTGCCAAACACAACGTTGATGTCGCCAGAGGAGAGCCCGTCAAGGATCAGGCGACGCTCCTGCGCCTTGGTCGAACCCGTCAGAACGGCCCACGTGATGCCAGCGTGATCGAGAATGGGGCCAAGGGCGCGAGCGTATTGAGAAGCGAGCACCTCAGTCGGCGCCATCATCGCTGCCTGCGTCCCGCTGTCGGCACACACCGCCAGGGCATGAGCGGCGACGATGGTCTTTCCCGTCCCGACATCGCCCAGCAGTAGTCGATTCATGGCCCGAGGTGCTCGCATGTCACGGATGATGTCCTCCACCGCGTGTCGCTGCTCCCCGGTCAGCTTGAAGGGTATGGCAGCGGTCAATCTCCGCAACACCGGTCCATCAGTGACGTGGACGTGTCCACGGGTTCCATCCACGAACCGGATCCTGCGAAGGGCCATCGCGAGTTGCACGGCCAGCAGCTCGTCGTAGGCGAGTCGGCGTCTTGCGCGGACCATATCGTCACCGGTATCCGGGAAGTGGATGTGGTGCAGTGCCGTGCGGAGCGAGACGAGCCCGTGTCGCAGGCGCAAGTCCACCGGCAGCGGGTCGGCGACGTCCCCGGCAACCGCAAGCGCCTCGGCCACCAGCCGGCGCGTCCAGTTCGTCGACAGGCCCTCGGTCGCGTGATGGACCGGCAGGATCCGTGCTATGCCTGGACCCGCGCCGTCTTCATCCAGCCGCTCGACGAAGGGAGCGCGCATCTGCTTGAGCCCGTACTCGAGACTCACCTGCCCCGCGAACGCCACGCGCTCCCCAACCCGGAACCTGCTCGCCATGTACGGCTGGTTGAACCAGACGCCGATCAGCGCTCCAGTGCCGTCAACAAGCGCGATCTCGGTGATCGATAGACGGGGTCGAGGGTGCTTGACCTTGATGTCATGTACCCGGCCCACCACGGTTGCTTCGCTTCCTGAGGGCACCGTACGCATGTCCGCCACTGTGCTCAGGTCGAGGTAGCGGAACGGGTAGTGGCGAACGAGGTCCCCAACCGTGCGCACACCAAGCCTGGCAAGCGCAGCGGCCCGCTTGCGGTCAACCAGCGGAAGAGTGGACACATCCGACTCTCCGGCAGCCAGGGCGGCTGCGCGTGGTGCAACGGACCGATCAGTTGAGGGCATCGCACATCATCGCACAGTGCAGAACGCTGCCCCGATCGCACGAGGACCGGCGTACGTCCCGATGACCGCCCCGATAGTGTTCGTGGCCACTAACTCGTACGCGACCCCAGTGGCGTCGATGGCGGCGATCAGTTCCTGGGCGAGCGCTGGAGACTCGCCATGCAGCACGCCCACCTGAACCCGCCCGTTCGCACCTGCTTCTGCCACCGCGTCTGCAATCTCCTGAATGGCCTTCTTGGAGCCCTTGACCTTCTTGTAGGTGCCCACGACCCCATCACTGTCGAATGTCAGAACGGGTTTGATGCTGAGAAGAGATGCGGCCACACCCTGCGCGCGGCCCGCACGACCGCCCTTCACGAGATACTCAAGGGTGTCGAGCGCGAAGAGTGTGCGTGTCGCGTCGACAGTAGCGCGCGCTGCCGCTTCAACGGCATCCAAGTCGCCCCCTGCGTCACGGGCCTCGACAGCGGCGAGCAGTGGAAGGACCAGGCCCACGTTGGTCGTCCGGCTATCGATCACACGCACCGGGACATCGACCATGCCCACTGCCATCGTCGCTGACTCGTAGGTGCCTGACACTGCAGCGGACAGGTGGATCGACACGATCCCCTCGCAACCTGATGCAGCGAGCCGCTCGTACTCGGCGACGAAGTCGGCAGGGGACGGCTGCGACGTCTTGGGCAGCACGGCGGATGAGCTCAACATCTCGTAGAAGCGTGCAGGCGTGACGTCCACCCAATCTCGGAACGTCTCGTCACCGAAGGTGACCTTCAGAGGCACAGCGATCAGGTCGAGCTCAGCGATACGATCTGGTCCGAGATCGCACGTGCTGTCAGTGACGATTCCGATGCGTGCCATGCGCGCCTCCAGTTGTCGTGAGAGCGATCACTCGACTGCGAGTAGAACCGGGTAGACGGGCTGACCACCGCGGTGGCCCTCGACCTCAAGCGATGGGAACTGCTCTTCCATGTTGCCGACGAGCGCCTCAAGCGCTTCGTCGGTGAAGTCCTCTCCTGCCAGGATGGTGAGTGTCTCGCCGTCACCCCTGATCATCCGGACGACCTCGATCGCCACTTGCTCCATCGACTCCCCGACGACCTCGATCTCATGATCGACGATGCCGATCACCTGGCCGGCTTTGATGGCGCCTGCCTTACCGTTGGAGTCCTTGATGGCCGTCGTGATCTCGGCGCAGCGCACCTCGTCGGCTGCCGCCTGCATAGCTGCCGCCACATCTGCAAGCACGTCTGACCCGTCGTATGCGAGAAGCGCAGCGAATGCCTGCGGAATCGCTGTGGTCGGAACCACCGCGACCGGCCGGTCGGCCAGCCCGATGACTTGCTGAGCTGCCATGATGATGTTCCGGTTGTTCGGCAGTATGATGACCGATGCAGCGTCGACCTGACCCACCGCTTCCAGGAGCTCCGCGGTCGATGGGTTCATCGTCTGACCGCCACTGACGACGACGTCGGCGCCCAGACTCGCGAGTATCTCCGCAAGCCCCTCACCCGCAGCGACTGCGACAAAGCCGACGGGCTTGGCAGGCGCCTTCTCGCGCATAAGCCCCTCTGTACGATCAGCGGTCTGACGTCGCATGTTGTTGACGTGCACCTCTGATATCTCGCCCAGGCCGGTCGCCCAGGCGAGCACCGTACCAGGCTCGTCCGTGTGCACGTGGATCTTGTACGTCTCACGGTCGCCGACGACGAGCTCGGATCCGCCCTTCTCGGCGACATACTCTTCAATCACAGAACGATCGACTTCAGCGCCGTGGAGGAGGAACTCAGTGCAATACAGGTACTCCTCGTCGTTCCAGTCATCCACCGGCACCACGCTCAGCGGGCCTTCGGACGTTGTGATGTCACGTTCACGGAATTCATGTCCTTCGAGTGCGGCCACGAAACCCTCCATGAGAATCGCGAGGCCGAAGCCCCCCGCATCCACGACACCGTTCTCCTTGAGTACCGGCAGCAGATCGGGCCCACGCTTGACCGAGTCGTACGCAGCTTGGACAACGATATCGAGGAAGTCGTCCAGCGAGGACTCGGCACCTACAGCGGCTCGTGCGGCCGTTGCGGCGTCTTTCAGCACGGTAAGCATCGTTCCTTCAACCGGTTTGCGAACCGCTTGAAACGCCACTGTCTGGCTCCGCTCGAGCGCGCTTGCGACCGTCTCGGGAGTGAACGCTGTCGCCTTGGCAGCTACCTCGCACAGACCACGCAACATCTGCGACAGGATCACCCCGGAGTTGCCACGCGCACCCATGAGCGAGCCGTGTGTGATAGCGGGAGCGATTGCGGCCACGGGGGCATCGGGGGCCAGATGGGCCAGATCGTTTAACACGGCGTCCATCGTGAGCGACATGTTCGTGCCGGTATCCCCGTCAGGTACGGGGAACACGTTGAGGCGGTTGACCTCCTCGACGCGCTCTTTCAGCGCACGTGCGGCGGCGGCAAAGAGTTCGGCCCCGCCCGGGTGTTGGTTGGTCGTCATGCGCGCTCCGTGTTCTTCCGGACCTTGATACCCTGCACATGCACGCGCACATCGGCGACCTGCACGTCGGCATCATGGGTGAGTGCGTATCTCACGCGATCGGCAAGGTTGCGGGATACCTGCGTCAGATTCGTCCCGTGCTCGACGACAACATACAGGTCTACCAGGACACTGCGCTCGTCCGTGTTTCCAATCAGCACGCCCTTGCGCAACTTGTCGCGGGAAAGCAGTTGAGCTACGCCCTCCCTCAGCGACGGGCTGGCCATTCCGACCACGCCATACGACTCGAGGGCAGCGAAACCCGCGATGTCTGCGAGTACATCGTTAGCGATAGTCACGGTACCGCGAAGCTCAGAGGCCATAGAACATCCTCCTTGGATGCGTCATGGTGCCCGGCACTCGGGCGATTGCAGTAGTATAGCGAAAAGACGCCGCGCCCTCGCGAATGCATGACCAGCGGCAGCGGGCCGTGCCATCAGCTGAGACGGGCGCTTCGGCCGCCTGCCCAACTCCTTTACCCAGGCACAACCCTGTGCTACCATCGCTAAGCTTTGCCGACACCCGGGCGGCCATGTCGCCTCGAATCTACGAAGGACGGAACGACGATGTCGAAGGTTTGCAGCGTCTGTGGCAAGCACCCCACGGCGGGGCGCAATGTCAGCCACTCCCACCGTGTGACCAACCGGATGTTCCACCCGAACGTGCAGAAGGTCTCGGCGGTGGTCGATGGTACCGTGAAGAAGATCAACGTCTGCACCAAGTGCATGAAGGCTGGCAAGATCACCCGC
>CAZOSR010000118.1:0-6452 GCA_964582445.1 uncultured Coriobacteriaceae bacterium
AACTCGAACTCCTGCTTGTCGCGAGGGCGCTCGAGGGGGCGCACTCTGACACCGGCGTGTCCGATCACGATCTGCTGACCCGCGCGCACATCTGCCATCGCCACAGTGCGAGCGGCTCCTTCAGCGATCACAATCGCCAGGTCCATCTCGGGCGACTCGACGCTCGTCCACCTGCCATCGATGCGCACGGCGGTCTCGAGGTTCGTGGTCGCGTAGAACCCGTCCGGGAATACCCCGTCGGCAGGTGCAGGCACCGTGCCCGCGTCCTCGGCATCAACAGGCTCGGCACCCATCTGCCCGATTTCGCCGAGTATCGCATCGAGGTGTGTAGAATCCGTACCACGTATCCGCAGAATCGCACTCGACGGATCCTCGTTGGTTCGACCGACGTCGAAGGACAGCGTCTCGAACTCGCCATCGAGCGCGACGATGACATCCATGATGCGGGTCATGATCCCCGAGTCGATCAGGTGACCGGTGACCTGGACATCTTCATATGGTCCGTGTGGCATGAGTCGACCTCCGGCATCGTTCAACGTGACTGCTGCTGCAGGGCCATTATCCGGTAAGCGGGGCAAGGACGCACATGCGCGGACCGCAGCGTCGGGACATGCGCCGAACGGGTAGGAACATCGGAGGAACATACAGAGGACCGGCACCCATGAATGTACAAAGAGCGAAACCCGGCCCCGGACAGGAATCCGTGTGGGAGTATCCCCGTCCGCCGGTCATCCAGCCCGACCACCGCCCCATCGAGATCGTCTTCGGTGGAGAGACCATAGCGCGCACCAGGCGAGCACTGCGGACCCTGGAGACAGGACACGCCCCCGTGTACTACATACCGCTGGACGACGTGCGTCCCGGCGTGCTGATACCCGGCGACCGCGTGAGCTACTGCGATTTCAAGGGTGAGGCGTGCTACTGGCATGTCACCGTCGGCGGGCAGCGCGCTGTCGAGGCAGCGTGGACGTACGCCGCGCCTCGCGCTGGTTACGAGGCGCTCGCCGGACACGTCGCCTTCTATCCCTCGCCGATGGACCGCTGCATCGTCGACGGTGAGACCGTCACGCCGCAACCCGGGGCATTCCGCGGCGGCTGGGTGACCTCCGACATCGTTGGACCGTTCATCGACGAGCCCAACGCTCAGGGAATCGGCTAGGCCGGGGCTTCGCCGTTCCGGCGCTCGTGCCGACGGCGCGCCAGTGTCACACCAGCCTCCGCCGCCACTATCACGAGCACGAAGACGGCAGCGAAGTTGTATCCCCCGAAGGAGTCGCCGAGGCCGCTCACGTCTCCGGCGAGTTCGAAGAAGCGGGCCTGCGCCGCTGCCAGTGTCAGTGGGAAGAACAAGCCGAACGCGACGTGCGGCAGCCCCGACGGAAGCGACACCCCGCCGAGATACGAGACCGCGAAGGTCACCGCCAGCGCGATGCCATCAAGGGCCAGCAGCACCGGCAGCGCATCACCGCGGGCGATCTGGCCGGCCCCGGCCGAAGAACGTGCGATCCCCTCGGCTAGCTCACCAAGCCATCCGCCAACGAACCCGAAACCGAGAAACGTCGCGGCGATCGCGAGCAGGAACGGCGGAAGGACCCCGAGCCTACGCATCGGCCATCGTAGCCTTGTACTCCACGATGCGCTCACGGTACGCGGGCATCGCGGTTCCCAGGATCTGCGTTGCCAGAATGGCCGCGTTCCTCGCGCCGTTGATCGCAACGCACGCCACCGGCACGCCGGTGGGCATCTGCACCATCGACAGCAAAGAGTCCAGACCGCCCAGATCCGATGTCTTCATTGGCACCGTGATGACCGGAAGCGGAGTGTACGCTGCCACCACGCCGCCGAGGTGAGCGGCCTTGCCAGCCGCCGCGATGATGACGCGCATACCGCGTCCGGCCGCCCCTGCCGCCCAATCGTGGACCTTGGCAGGCTGACGGTGTGCCGAGGCTATGACGAGTTCGTAGGGAACACCGAACTCCTCGAGCTGCGCGGCACACTCCTTCATGACATCAAGATCGCTCTTGGAGCCCATGACGATGCCGACGAGCGGCGTCTGGTCGCTCATGTCCGTCTCATCCATCACTCACAACCGCCTTCCGGTTGGCTGCATCTCGCGGTACCGTCACCGAACAGCAGTGACCGCTCATCGGGCGCGAGCGCCTTGCGAGCCGTATCACGCAGGTCGTTGAGCTGCGCGAACATCGTGCGCTGCATGACGACCGCTAGGTACCGGCCCTTCGCGGTGAGCGTGAGCTCCTCGGCGTTGTCGGTGGCGAACCCGCCGAACAACCGGAGGAAGAGCATCTCGAGCGGCAATCCCCGTTCCACGGTTACGCCGAAGTCACGCGTGAAGGCCTTCTTGTCGAGCCTGAGGCCGAACAGCGACATCAGGAAACGGTAGCGCATCTGGTTCTTGCGGCTCGCCGACGCACTGCCTACCGCTACCGGCATCCGTGCCTCGGCAATCGCCGCCGAATAGTCGCGCAGTGAGAACGTGGTGAGGTAGATGTCACCACGCAGGTAGCTGAACGCGCCGCTGCCGATGCCGACGTACTCCTCGTAGTCGACGATGTACTCGTCGATCATCCCGCCACCGATGCGCGAAAACGTCCAGGCAGTGGAGAGCTCGAAGGTGTCGGAGAGCCCGTCGACGAGGATCTTGTAGTACTCGGCCTCACGGTTGTAGTCCACCATCCCAACCGTCCGCTTGAGACTCGCCTCCACCGAACGCGAGGCCATCAGCGGATAGAAGGTGGTCTGGTTACAGCGGCTGGCCTTGACCATCTCCACGTCGCGCCGCAGGATCTCCGCCGATTGGCTCGGGAAGTTGAAGATCATGTCCACGTTGAGCGAGTGGAAGAACCCTTCGAGCGACTGGATCCGCTCGAGGATCTCGGCACCCGAACCGTACTTCTCGTAGCGGTCCATCTCCTTGAGCAGGCCGTCGTCGAAGCTCTGCACTCCCACGCTCATCCGCTGCACGCGGTCTTTGAGCGGATCGAGTACCTCAGGTATCAGATGGTTCGGGTTCGTCTCCGTGGAGACTTCAAGCGTGCCGAAGAGCTCGCGTGCGAGGTCGATGGTCTCGCAGAGCTCGTCCACGAGGATCGTGGGCGTGCCACCGCCGATGTACAACGAGTCAAAGGCGTAGCCGAGGTCCGCAACCATGCGCATCTGCTCGCGCAGACTCTTGAAGTACTTCCGTGCCGGATCCTCGGAGAAGGGGAACCGGTTGAAGCTGCAGTACGGGCACAACCGCTCGCAGAACGGAACATGCGCGTACAGCAGATACTGCTTGCCCGCCTCCGGCCCGGGAAGTGACGGAACCGGCCGCGGGGTCTTGGCGAAGTACCCGCCCTGGGTCACGCGCACCGCCTGCGAGAGCAGGCGCTCCGCAAGCATCAGGCCTCACCCCGTGCATGGAGCGCCTTCAGGCCGATGTCAGTCCGATAGTGCATGTCTTCGAAGGAGATGGCGTCAACAGCCCGGTAGGCGCGGTCGCGTGCCTCCGCGTACGTCGGTGCCACGGCCGTGACGTTCAGAACGCGTCCGCCCGCCGTGACCAGACGGCCATCCGTGGAGAGCGCCGTGCCGGCGTGATAGATGGTGACGCCCTCCATGAGCGACGCCTCTACGAGGCCGCTGATGGTCTTGCCCTTCGCATAGGTCCCCGGGTAGCCGCCCGAGGCGAGCACGACCGAGAGCGCCACCCCGTCGCGCCACTCCAGCTCGACATCGTGAAGCCTGCCCTCGGCCACCGCCTGCATGATGTCGAGCAGGTCGGTCTGGAGCATCGGCAGCAACACCTGTGTCTCGGGGTCACCGAACCGGGCATTGAACTCGAGGACCTTCGGCCCCTCCTCGGTGAGGATGAACCCGCCATAGAGCACACCGCGGTACACGATGCCGTCGGCCTTGAGCGCCTCGACCGTCTGCTTGAGAATGTCGGCCATCGCCTGATACGCCGCGTCATCGACGGCCGGGACCGGTGCGTATACGCCCATTCCACCGGTATTGGGACCCTCATCGTTGTCGTAAGCGCGCTTGTGATCCTGCGCCGGTATCATCGGTAGCACGGTCTCACCATCGGTGAATGCCAGCAGCGAGCATTCGGGGCCCTCCAGGAACTCCTCGATCACCACAAGCTCACCGGCCGTGCCGTAGTAGCCGTCAAGACACTGGCGTACAGCGCCAAGCGCATCGGAGACCGTGTCTGCCACAGTCACGCCTTTGCCAGCAGCCAGGCCGTCGGCCTTCACTACCACCGGGGCGCCGATCTCCTGCAGGTACTCCTCGGCCTGCTGCATCGTATCGATCGCCCGGTAGCGCCCGGTAGGTATGCCGTAGCGCTCCATGAGATCCTTCGCAAACGCCTTCGATCCCTCAAGGTGCGCGCCAGCCGCCTTGGGGCCGAAGACCGGAACACCGTCCGCTGCGAGCATGTCGGCGGTCCCCATGACGAGCGGTGCCTCGGGGCCGATGACGACGAAGTCGATGGCGTTGTGCTCGACCCACTCCGCGATGTACGCGGGATCCTCATCGCTGATCTGAACGTTCACGGCAAGCGCAGCGGTGCCGCCATTGCCGGGTGCGCAGAAGATCTCGGGCTTGTGCGCAGAGCGCGATAGCGCAGTGACGATCGCGTGCTCGCGGCCTCCGCCGCCGAGTACCAGGATACGCATGGTGAACTACCCCCAAGCGGGACGGGTCCAGTGGTGCACCGATTGTAGCTGATGAGACAGAGCAGGAGGGCAGATCGCCTCCCTACACCCGGCCCTCCCAGCGGCGCATGATGGTCTGCTCGCGGCTCGGCCCCACCGCGATCATCGCCACCGGAACCTCGGCAAGGTCCTCGATGAACATGATGTAGTCTTGTGCGGCCTTCGGAAGCTCCTCGAACGTCCGACACGCGGTGATATCCGTCTTCCATCCGGGCAGCTCTTCGTAGATCGGTCTGGCGTGGTGGAACGCGGTCTGATGCGCAGGCAGGTCGTTGTAGCGGGTGCCTTCGTAGTCATAGGCGACGCACACCTTGATCCGGTCGAGATGCGAGAGCACATCGAGCTTCGTGATCACGAGATCGGTGAGGCCGTTGACCTGCACGGCGAACCGCGCGATGAGCCCGTCGAACCAGCCAGCGCGGCGCTCGCGTCCGGTGGTCGTGCCGTACTCGACCCCCACCTCGATGAGCGAACGGCCGATGTCGTCGGAGAGCTCGGTCGGGAACGGTCCTGAGCCCACGCGTGTGATGTACGCTTTCGCGATCCCAAGGACACGATCGATGCGCTTGGGGCCCACACCCACTCCCGTGCAGGCGCCACCAGCGGTAGGGCTTGAGGACGTCACAAACGGGTAGGTGCCGTGGTCAAGGTCGAGCAGTGCGCCTTGAGCACCCTCGAACAGCACCCATTGATCGGCGTCGAGCGCCTTGTTGATCAGCACGCTCGTCTCGGCGATGTGGGGCTTGATGCGCTCGGCATACGCCAGGTACTCCTCGGCCACCTCATCGACGGTGTAGGTAGGCAGACCGTACACCTTCTCGAGTATGTCGTTCTTCTCCACGAGCGCGGCCTCGAGCTTCTTGCGGAAGATATGCTCGTCGATGAGGTCTTGGATGCGGAGGCCCATGCGGCTGGCCTTGTCCATGTATGCCGGACCGATACCGCGGCGAGTGGTACCGATCTCGAGCGAGCCGAGGCGGCGTTCGCTCGCGCCATCAAGATCGCGGTGGTACGGCATGATGAGATGCGCATTGCAGCTGATCAACAGCCGGTGCGTGGAGATGTCGTCCGCCTCGAGGCGATCGATCTCCTCGAGCAGAACCTTCGGATCGATGACGCAGCCGTTGCCGATCACCGGCGTGATGTGCGGGTACATGATACCGCTAGGAATCAGATGGAGCTTGAGGGTCTTGCCCGCGTGGATCACCGTGTGTCCTGCGTTGTTACCTCCCTGGAAACGGACGACGTAGTCGAAGTCATCCGCGATCAGGTCAGTGATCTTGCCTTTTCCTTCGTCGCCCCATTGGGCGCCGACCAGGACGATTCCCGCCATGTGATGAGCTCCTCGATGTGTTCGGTCCCGCGGACTCTCGCCGCCGCTCCCGGACCGGGTGCACCGCCGAGCCAGGCGGCACACGCACGCGCCCTCCCTCGGACAGGACGCGTTGGTAAGTATGATTGACCGGCGCGATCCGCGCCAGGGGGCGCTATTCGAAAGCCCGTCGCAGCAGCTCGTCAGCCTCGGCGTTGCAGGTAGGGCAACCGGACATCGGGTCGTCCAGCGGCCCGCCATGAACCGTGCACCAGACCGCTGCGCTCACACGTCTGCGTCCCGGCCAGCGGGCGGTGATCAGGATGTGCACCTCACGATGCGGACTCCCGTTGGCCGCCAGGATCGCGGGTACGGGGCACGCCGCGCAGTCGGTTGGCTGCCATGCCGCCGAACCCGGG
>CAZOSR010000119.1:0-6438 GCA_964582445.1 uncultured Coriobacteriaceae bacterium
GGCCACGCCCTTCACGCCCGCCGGCGAGGCCACCACACGCGCCTGTGGCATCGCGGTCATGACCTCGGGCAGTCCGCCGTTGTGGTCGGGCTCTACGTGGTTCACCACGATGTGCGTGATCGTGTCGAGCGGCACCACCGACTGAACGCGCTCGAGCAGCTCGGAGACAAAGGGCGCCTTCGTCGTGTCTATGAGCGCGATGCCGGTCTCACCCATCACGAGGTAGCAGTTGTACGTGCTCCCCTGGGGCGTCTCGAACCCGTGAAAATCGCGCAAGTTCCAGTCGATCGCACCGACCCACCAGATGTTCTCGGTGACCTTCATGGCACGCATAGGAGAGCCTCCATTCGAGGACGGGTTATCCCGTTCATCATACCCGTAGCGAGCCCCGCGCGGCCGCCGGGAGGTCCGAGGAAGCCTCCGCAGCGAGAGAGGCGAGCGGCGTCCTAGTTGTCGCGCTGCACGAAGAAGTCGGCCATTGAGAGCAGCAGGTCGAGCGCCTTGCTCGCCGGAAGCGCCGCCTCGAGCTCGGTCTTCGCGTTGAGCACGAGATCCCGCGCGTAGCCGCGCGCGAACTCGATGCTGCCGCTCTCGTTCATCACGGCGACCGCCTCGTCGAGGAGCGTCGGATCCTCGGTGCGCGCCGCAAGCAGCTCGAGCAGTCGGTCGCGCAGCGGCGAGTGTTCGAGCGCGTGCACCGCGGCAAGCGTGCGCTTGCCCTCGGTGATGTCGCTCCTGAAGTCCTTCTTCGTGGCCTCACGCGTGCCGACGAGATTCAGCACATCGTCCTGAATCTGGAACGCAAGGCCTGCGGCCTGGCCGAAGGATCGCAAGGCTTCAACCTGCGCGTTCGTGCCACCGCCAACGATGGCACCCACCGCCAACGGCACCGCACCGGAGTAGAACGCGGTCTTGTGGCTGGCCATGGTGAGGTAGTCGGCTACGGTAAGGTCGAACCGGTCGTCGCGTGCCCAACCGATGTCGAGTGCCTGACCTTCGATCGTACGGGTGGTCATGTCCACGAGCTCTTTGAGCACGCGGAGCTTGCACGCGTCATCAAGGCCCGGGTCGTCCACAACGGCGCCCGTCACAAGCGACAGCGCGAGGTCACCGGAGTTGATCGCGAGCGCATCGCCCTCGACCACATGCAGACACGGCTCACCACGCCTGGTGAGCGAACTGTCCATGATGTCGTCGTGAATGAGTGCCGCGGTGTGGAAGTGCTCGATTGCGGCAGCGGACGCCCACGCCCGCTTCGGGTCGCCACCCACTGCCTCGGCGGCAAGCAGACAGATCAGCGGCCGGTGCCGCTTCCCGGCATTCCGCGTGTACTCCTTGAGCGGACTGTAGAGATACCGCTTCATGTCCGCGTGCGTACCGTTGCCGAAGAACTCGGCAAGGTATGCGTCGAACTTCTTGGCGTTGCGCTTGAGGTAGAGCTCGAAAGCCGTCATGACCCTCCCGACAGCCGTGGCCGGTCCACGGTCCACGATAGTGTAGGGTCCCGTTGGCACCGGGGCAACAGTCGCGTAACGGTTCCCCTCCCCGTGATACGACATCCCCGTACCTAGTCCTTGTGCAGCCGGGCGGCTCCGTGCCTTTCAGCCCCTCCTCAGCCACGCATGCCCTTCTCCAGGTAGATGCCATCCGCACTGAACCGTCTCCGGAATGTCAGCAGGACGCCGACGACCGAACCGACAGCCGTAGCAGCCGCGACCATCAACATCACCACGATCTGATACGCACTCGCCGCGAGCGGATCGGCACCGGCCAGGATCTGTCCGGTCATCATCCCCGGGATGAACACGATTCCCGCTGCCGCCATGGAGTTGATCGTGGGGATGAGCGCTGCGGAGATCGCCTTTCGCACACTCTGTGATGCGGCCTCCCAGGGTGTAGCGCCCAGCGCCACAACAGCTATGAGCTCATCGCTACGGGCGTCGAGATCCGAGAACACGCGCTCCAGGGCGAGCGCGATGCCTGTCATCGAGTTGCCGAGCACCATGCCTGCGAGCGGAAGGACGTACTGCGCCCGGTACCATGGCTCCACCTGTACCACGAGTCCGGTCACGGCGAACGTCACCACGAACCCCGTGAGCGCCATCGACATGACCGAGCTCCCAAAGATCCCCGGTGGCGCGTCGGGTGCACGCTTCACGATCGTTCGCGCCGCGGCGAGGACCATGATCAACATCAATCCGAGCACCAGCCACGGACTGTCGATCCCGAACACCCACCTGAGTGTCAGGCCGAGCACGAAGAGTTGCAGATACGTGCGCACCGTCGCGATCGCAAGATCCTTCTCGATGCCGAGCGACAAGCGGATCGAGATGATCCCCACCACCATGATGAAGCTTGCCGACAGCAGCAACTGCGGCCAGCCGATCTCTACCACACCGGCAGTCTCAATCACTGTCGCCCACCCCGTGAAGCCGTCCTGCCGTCAGCCGCAACCTGCGCGCCGGGACGCCGTCCGGGCGCTGGTGGCGCACGCGCACAACGGCACCGCTCTTCGCGAACTGCGCAGTGAGTTCGCCCACCTGTACAGCCGAGTCGGCATCGAGTGCCGCATCTGGTTCGTCGAGCAGCAACACGTCCGGCGCTGTGAGCACCACTCTGAGCAGAGCGACGCGTGCGGCCTGGCCCACGGAGAGCCTCACGGCTTCACGATCGAGCGCGACGTCGGTCAGACCCACCCGGTCGAGGGCCGCGCGCAACTCATCATCGGCCGGAGGCTGCGTCCCGGCACGCACCTTGAGAGCCCAGGGAGCCAGCAGGTTGCCGCGCACATCCCCGCCGAGCATCGCGGGTCGCTGCGGCACCAGCGCCACACGTGCGCGCCACTCACGCGGTCCGATCTCGGTGGGCGTGCGGCCTTCAAGGCGTAGCTCGCCTGCCGCATCAGGCTGCATGAGCGCAAGGGCACGGAGCAACGTCGTCTTGCCCGCGCCCGAGGGTCCCGACACGTCCACGACCTCACCCCGGTGGAGCGTGATGCTCGCGCCGTCGAGAACGATCAGCGATCCCGTGTCACCGGCGCGCACGGAACGCAGGTCGTGTGCCTCGAGCAGCGGTGCGCTCACCATCGGTCCCGATGGACCCGCTCGGCGCTGTATCGGTCAGCCGGCGGCTTGGCCTCGGCGGGATGTCCCACCGCAAGTACGCACAGGGGCTCGATTCCTTCGGGAAGACCGAGGGCTGCTCGCAGGGGATCCACGCGTTCCATCTTGGGCCAGAAGCCCAACCAGACCGCCCCAAGGCCGAGTGCATGGATGGCCACGAGCGCATTCTGGACCGCTGCCGAGCAGTCCTGCTGCCACATGGTGGGGTGCCTGAGGTCGCGCGTGTCTGCACAGACGGCGATGCCAAGCGGCGCCTTGAGCAGCATCGAGCCGTACGGCGTGGTCTCGGCCCACCGGGCAAGGCGGTCTCGGTCGGCCGTCACCACGAAATGCCAGGGCTGCTGATTGCCTGCCGAGGGCGCCGCCATCGCCGCGTGAAGAACGGTCTCCACATCCGACTCGGCTACCGGCTCCTCGGTGTACGCGCGGATGGACCGGCGCGTAAGGATGGCCTCGATCGCGTCCATGTCAGTCCTCCTCGAGTTGCCTCTGCCGCTCGATCCCGAGCACCCGCTCGATATCAGCCCGCTCCTTCACGCTGAGCAGCCACTCGGCGAGCTCCTTGCCGGGCTGTCCGAGCAGGCCGAAGTACTCGACCGCGCAGCGTGGCGATGCATGCTCCGGCCCTACCTCGGACCAGAAGATGCACGTGTCCTCGTCG
Source organism: uncultured Coriobacteriaceae bacterium (assembly GCA_964582445.1). Taxonomy (GTDB): domain Bacteria; phylum Actinomycetota; class Coriobacteriia; order Anaerosomatales; family Anaerosomataceae; genus Anaerosoma. The sequence continues at coordinate 3,784 of CAZOSR010000119.1, forward strand.
CAGTCAAAGCCGAGATCGCGGACCTTGCGTCTGAGTTCGCACTCTTTCATCAGCGACTCCTGTGACCTTGGGCATGGAACGCATGGGACGAGCAGTCCCTCTGATGGCGTATGGCGGAGCCGTGTGCGAATCGAACACACCCGGGAGGCTCTTCACCCCCCACTACGGTTTTGAAGACCGCGCCCGGCACCAGCCGAGATCCGGCTCCGTGGCAAAGGATAGCGGTTTGTGGCCGGTCGCACCACGCGTGCCAGGGTCAGCCCCGGGGACCGAGCACCCTGACGTCACCGTCCCGCTTGGTGATGCCTTGCTGGTCGAAGTACTCAAGCAGCGGCACGATGAACTTGCGGCTCGAACCTACCAGATCCCGGGCGTCCTTGGTCAGGATAGTACCGTGCTCCTTGAGGTGAGCGACGATCTGGGCGCGTGCCACCTCGACCGCCTGAGCGTCGAAGTGCAGGTCCGGGCTCAGCCTGAGCAGCTTCCCTTCAGCGGCCAGACGGCCGAGGACCTTGCGGGCCAGCCCGGGATCGACCCCCGCCTCGGCGGCAAGCTCGGCGGTCGCAAGCGGCGCGAGACCCTCTGCTTTCAGCAGGGCGCCCAGCTTCTCGGCAGCTTCACTCTCCGCCGCAAGCGCGGTCGAGGCTGCCTGTGGATGCCGCGCCTCCCCGCCCGCAAGCACGATTGAGCCGTGCGCGACGGCGATGTCCAGGAGCGCGTCGAACACCTTTGGCTCGAGGCGACGTTCGACGCGATCGCGCAGCGCGCCCACAGCCAGACCCGTCGCCCGGGGCTCCGCTTCGTGATACGCAAGCAGTTCGCGTGCTGCAGCTTCCAGAAGAGCATCCTGTGCCTCGGCGGTGACGAAGTACGTCTCGCCGCCCACCTTGAGCCGCTCGAGCTTCGCGCGATTGAGATCGTCGGCCACCTGCACACGCGGCACACCGATCGCAGCGGCCACCTGCGCCGACGTCATGGGAATCGCCCGGCTGGCGAGCAGGCCGAGAGCCGCGCCGGAGAGGTCGTGTGCAACAAGCGCATCGAGCAGTTCCCGCTCGTGGGCTTTCAGACGCGTGCGGCGCGGCGGGAGAACGTCGAGCACGACACCGCCACCGATGGTCCACATCGGCGAGTATGAGCGGATGATGAAGCGGTCATCGTAGCGGGGCGCGAGCGGCTCCTCGAGGCGAAGCTGAGCCAGACCGCTCTGCCCCGGCTGCAGCGCTTCTGCATCCATCAGCAGCACCCGTCCGAGCACCTCACGCGTGCCATGGTGCACGTGCACACGCGTCCCGCTCTCGAGAGGTCTCTCCTCGCTCGCGAGGTAGGTGACGCGCGCGTCAAAGCGGTCCGTGACGGTGAGCGTGCCGGGCTCGGCCACGATGTCCCCGCGTGAGATCTCGTCGGTGTCGAGGCCGACGATGTTGAGCGCCACGCGGTTGCCGGCCACGGCCTTCTCGGCCTGCGCGCCGTGCATCTGCACTGAGCGGATGCGGCCGCGCTTGCCGCTCGGCATGAGTTCTACCTGGTCGTCGCGCTTGGCCACGCCGCTCCAGAGCGTGCCAGTGACGACCGTGCCTGCGCCTGCAATCGTGAACACGCGATCCACCGGTAGGCGCAGCGGGAGGTTCGAGTGGCGTGCCTCCGCCTCGGCGGCCACCTCGTCGATGGTCGCGAGCAGCTCGGGGATGCCCGCGCCGCTCCGCGCGCTCACCGGTACGATCGGCGCACCGTCGATGCTGGTCCCGGCCAGTAGAGTCCGGACGTCCTCGGACACAAGCTCCACCCAGTCGGCATCGGCAAGATCGGCCTTGGTGATCGCTACCACGCCGCGCGGGATGCCGAGCAGGTCGATGATCGCGAGGTGCTCGCGCGTCTGCGGCATCACACCGTCATCAGCGGCGACCACAAGCAGCACCACATCGATGCCGGTCGCACCCGCCACCATCTGGCGCACGAACCGCTCGTGGCCGGGAACATCCACGACTCCCATCGTGCGGCCGCTCGGCAGCGTGAGCTGCGCGAACCCGAGCTCGATGGTGATGCCGCGCTCCTTCTCCTCGGCAAGGCGGTCGGGATCGACGCCGGTGATGGCTTTCACGAGCGTCGACTTGCCGTGATCGATGTGTCCGGCTGTGCCGAGGACGAGCGACGGCACCGCGCTACGCCTCCCGGACGGCAGTCGCCAGCGCGGCCACGACCTCGGGCTCCTCCTCGGCACGCAGCGTCCGGGGATCGAGCAGCACGCGGCCGTCTTTGATGCGCGCGATCACGGCGGGTTCGCCGAGGCGTAGACGCTCCTCGAGCGCAACCGCGCTCGTACCGCGAGGCTCGAGCGCCACCACGGTGGTGGGGATGTCTTTCATCGGCAGCGCGCCGCCGCCGGCACGGGAGACATCGGACTGAACCGTGACATCGGAGCCGTCGCCACATGCATCCCAAATGGCAGCGGCAAGCGCGGTGGCGCGCGATGCTATCTCCTCCGGCTTCATCGTCAGCATTCGAAGCGTGGGCACCTCGGCAAAGAGGCGGTCCTCGTCCAGATACAGCCGCAGCGTGACTTCGAGCGCGGCGAGCGTCATCTTGTCGAGGCGCACGGCACGGGCCAGCGGATGCTTCTTGAGCTTGGCGATGATCTCATGCTTCCCGGCGAGG
>CAZOSR010000120.1:0-6297 GCA_964582445.1 uncultured Coriobacteriaceae bacterium
GGTAGTCGTCCTGGTGGTTGCGCAGCGCGTTGATGCCTCCGGTGCAGGCGCATGCGCCGTATGCGATCACGATGCGCGAACGCTTCCGGATGCTGCGCAGACGCTCGCGGTCCTTCTCCCGGGTGAAGCTGCCCTCCACGAGTGCGATATCGATACGCTCCGTGGTGGTCTCGGTCATCGCCTCACGGAACTCGACGATGTCGACGTGCTCGAGCAGCGCGAGGATCGCTTCGTCGCCGAGGTTGGTGAACTCGATCTGACACCCTTCACAACCGGTGAAGTCGAAGAATGCGATTTTGGGCTTACCCATGCTAGATCGCCTCCTCAAGCGACTCGATCTCCGCATAGGTGAAGACCGGACCGTCGATGCACACGTACTTGTCGTTGATCTGGCAGTGTCCGCACTTGCCCACGCCGCACTTCATGCGCCGCTCCAGGTCCACGTAGATGTTCTCGCGCGAGATGCCAAGCGCATCGAGTTCGGCGATCACGTACTTGAACATCACAGGCGGGCCGCAGATGACCACGCGCGTCTCAGGCGATATGTGCACCTTGTGGAAGAGTGTGGGGATGACGCCGACGTTGCCCGTCCAGTGGACGTCTGCGCGGTCGACCGTCTCGTGGTACTCGATCACCTTCGACGCGCGCCACTGCACGCGGTCCTCAGTGAACAACAGCTGCAGCGGGTCGCGGGCGCCGTAGAAGAGCACGAACCTCCCGAAATCCTCGCGAGTATCCAAGATGTACTGGATCAGGCTTCGTGTGGGGCACAGACCGATGCCACCGGCGACGATCAGCACGTCCTGACCGCGCAGTTCATCGACCGGAAAGCCGTGTCCGAGCGGACCGCGCACTGTGAGAGTGTCGCCGACATCCTTGCTGTTGATCGCGGTGGAAACGCGGCCAACGGTACGCACAACGATGTCGAACGTCCCCTGACGGGTAGGCGAGCTGGCGATCCCGATCGGGATCTCGCCGTAGCCCATGACGCCGACCTCGAGGATCTGACCCGGGTCGAAGACGAACGGCTGACCATCGGTCATCTGCAGCGTGAAGTGCTTCTCGCTCGCGGTGGGCTGGCTGGTGTGGAGGATCTTGGCCTGGCGCGGAAGGAACAGGCTCTCCTTCTCGCACTGGCATTCGTGGTCGTGTGTGGTGTTATGGCTCATGACGTACGCTCCATGATCGTCGTGATGACCCGCACCGGGTCGGCGATATCGGCCGTGCATGCCTGCGAACAGCGTCCGCAACCCACACACGCCGGTCCGCCGAGCTTCTCGTTCAGGTAGGTCGTCTTGCGCATGAAGCGGTGGCGGAATCGCGAGCTGTGGTGCTCGCGGAAGTTCTCCTTGGAGCCTCCAGCCCCCGTCACTGCCGCGAACTCACGGGTCAGACACGCATCCCAGTACCGGGTCCGCGTACCGGACTTCTGATCCAGGTTCCAGGAGTCGACCACGTCGAAGCAGTAGCACGTGGGGCACACGGTGTTGCACGAGCCGCACGAGAAACAGCGCTCGGCAAGCTCGTCCCACATGTCCTCCTCGCCGAAGGAGTCGCGCACGCGCTCGGCTATCTGTTCCGTGGTGTAGTCGAGCCGCTCCGGGCACGTACCCATCACGCTGTCGTTCACACGGCGTGCCTCGGCAATCTCATCGGCGGTGGCCTCGCGGAACGATCCGTGCTTGAGCAACGCTTCGCCCTTGTCGGTGAGAGTCTCGAGCACGTAGCCGCTGTCTACCTTGGTCAGAAACGCATCGTGGCCCTGCGGCTGAACGTCTGTTCCCACCGAATCCCAGAAAGCGCGCGGTGAGACCGACTGGATGTTGGAGGCGATGATCGTGGTCGCCTCTCGTTGACACAGGTAGTCCCAGTCTGCGTTGTTCTCACGCATCAGGTAGTCCAGCATGTCGATCGCCTTGACGTCGTAGAAGTGCACGCCGAGCAAGACCGTCTCGATACCACACGTGCAGCTTGAGATCTCGTCCTCGGTGAAGCGAGCGATCGGCTGCGCCGGCGGAAAGAACACCGTCTTCGGCGGCAGGATCGTGACATCATAGTCGAGACGAAGCTCGTCGGCCGAGGACAACTCCCCGAACGCGAACTTGCCTCGTTTCGCAACGGGCGCTACCACCCGCCGCGAGCTGACCAGAGCGTCTACGAACGCTCGCAGGCCAGACTCGTCCACAGAATACGCGGCTGTCATTGGACCTCCTTACCCCCCGTAGGATTGTAACCATTGGTTACAAAGCGTGATTCTGCCTCAGTGCCTCAGTTCCTGCAAGTTCATTCCCGAGAATCTATCTCGTTGCCCACGTCGGGGTGCGACGGTGGCGATACAGGAACGCTCCCGATCGGAAGGACGAGCGTGAAGACCGAGCCTTCCCCGACAACGCTTGTCGCCTCCAGGCGTCCGCCGAGCGCCTCTGCGAGACGGCGAGAGATCGACAGCCCAAGGCCGGTACCGGGGTGGGCGGCAGCGAGCTCACGATGCACTCGGTGGAACTGCTCGAAGATCAGGTCCAGGTCAGCCTCGGGAATGCCCACGCCGGTATCGTGCACCTCAAGCGCCACAAAGCGTCCGCCTTCTGGGCGCACGATGATGGTGATGGTGCCGCGATCGGTGTACGTCACCGCATTGGCAAGCAGGTTCAGCATGATCTGGTCGACCTTGCCGCGGTCGCTGAAGATCGTAGTGGGCGCCCCCTCTTTGAAGTCGAGCAGGAGCTGCAGCGCCTTGGTGTCGGCGAGAGGACGCATCATCTCGGCGAGCCGTTCCACCGTCTGCGGAATCGACATCTCAGCGGCCGAGATCGTGACGTGCCCCGCGTTGATCCGGGCGAGGTCGAGCACGTCATCAACAAGGAGCAGCAGCTGTTGCCCCGAATCGTGCACCATCGTAAGCTGCCTGCGCTGCTCGTCAGTGACATCACCCGCGAGCCCCCGGAGCATGATCTCCGTGAAACCGATGATGGAGTTGAGCGGCGTGCGCAGTTCGTGGCTCATGGAGGCAAGGAAGTCATCCTTGGCCCGCGTAGCCTCAACAAGCTCCTCGTTCAAGCGCAAGAGCTCCTCGGTGCGCTCGTCAACGAGTTGCTCGAGGTGGTCGCGGTACTCGCTCAGCTCCGCCTCGGCGTGACGACGCTCGGCAACCTCGCTCTCCAGTTGCGCATACGACTGCTGCAATTCGCCCACCATCGTGTCGAACGCCGAAGCCAACTCGCCCACCTCATCGGCACCGCTCACGCCACTGCGCACGCGAAGGTTCCCGGCGCTGACCTCGCGCACGTTGGTGCGGAGCCGCTCGATCGGGCCGACCACGGTGTGCGACGTGGAGACACCGATGACCACCATCACCGCGATACTGATCAGGGTAATCGCGAGCACGAGGGTGGTCGTCTGCCGCTGAGCGTCCATCGCCGCCGCCGACGAGGACTCACCAAGCCCCACGGAGTCGGTGACCATGGACTGCATGACGATAAGCAGCCGCGCAGTCAGCCGGATCTCAGACTCCCGCGCTACGGCGGGCGCGAATTCGCCTGATTCTCCGCGTCTGTGCGCCTCGGTGATCTCAGTGAAGAGACGGCCCGCCTCAGCGTGATTCTCCCTCACGCGGGTGAGAACGTCCTCGTCCTCGCCCGTGGCAACGGTCAGCTCGCCGAGGACTCCGCCAAGAGTCGCATGCTTCTCCTCCCACTGGCTCTGCGCCCGGGGCTCGTAGTAGATGAGGTAGTCGGTAGTGAGCATGGAGAGTTCGAAGAGCTGGTTGAGAGAGGCGGCGACGTCGTCGTTCAGGGCGATGGCGGCCTCGACCTTGTTCAGCCCGGTGAAGAGAACGCCCGTGGTCACCACGGCGATCAACGCCGCCACACCCGCACTCCACCATATGCGTTCGCGGATTCTCACCGCAGCAGGGTCACCCGACCCGAATCGACGTCATCCAGCGGAGCGGGATCGAGCAACGAGAGCGCATCGAACTCGGCTGGATCGGTGACGAAGCCGGCATCCCTCGCCCAGCGCGCTTGGTCTTCAAGCGTGAGGACCAGGGACTGTCGCAGACCGACCGCGCCGTCCACGAACATGCAGTCGCAGAGTTCTGAACGGTCGACGCGCAGGGCGTCTGCAACCTCCTGGGTCATCTGCGTGAGATCCATCGAGATCGCGCGCTGCTCTGCGTCGATGAAGGAGCGGACCAGCCGCTCCTTCACCTCCGGGTCGAGCGTGGAGTCCGCAGCTACACAGAGGTTCATCGTCTTGCCGTACAGCCCGTGTTCCTCGAGCAGCACGTAGCGCTCACCGAGGGCCTCCTGGAGTTGTCCGACAAACGGCTGGCGCAGGGCCACCGCATCAAGTTCCCCGGCGATCAGCGACGCAGTGATCTCGGCGAACGAGCCAAACCGGATGTCCGCATCGGAATCGGCCATCCCATTCTTGATGAGGAAGCTGTGCAGGAAGAAGTGTGCGGCGGTGCCCCTCTGTGTCCCGATCCGCTTCCCGGCAAGATCACGCGCGGTCTCGATACCGGCATCCGAGCGTGCCACCAGCTTGATGTCGTTCGAGTCGGTAGACGCGGTCGCGATGATCGTCACGGGATGACCATCGAGCGCTCCGATGACGATCGGCGTGTCCGCACACAGTGCCGCCTCCACGGCACCTTTCACGAGCATCTCGTGCGCGATCTGACTGCTCGGATACTCGATGAACTCGACATCAAGCCCGTTGGCCTCGAAGATCCCCTTGTCTCTCGCGATGTAGGCCAGCGCGGAGAGGTTCTCTCTGCTCACGCCGAGGGTGACGCGGAGTGTCTCCGAGGGTTGCTCGGATTCCGCGATTCTGCAGCCCGGAGCCAACAGCAGTGCCGAGAGAAGGACCGTCACACACACGCCCCAGACGGCGCGATGTCCGCGCGCAGGCCTATTGATGTGCCGAATACGTGAGCGGGCCAACGGTGCACCCCCTGAGGCGATGGGCTATGACGATCCCATACTACCAATCAGCGAGCCCCGAGAACGACCTTCAGCCTGCCAAGATCGGTGCGGAGGACCTTCTCGAGCTCGGTCTGCGCGCGCGACTCGAAGATGGCGAGCGGCCCAGTCAGCGATGCCGAGACCATCGCACTGATGCGGGTGCCCCCATCCTCCGGTCTGAACGCGAACGACAGGCGGGCACGGGCAGGCTCGGTGAGAGCGAACGTGAGGCGCCCTGGTGGCTCGTACTCGGCAACGGTGAGCTCGACCGTCTTGGACCGCCCGTTCTGCGCATAGGTCTGCGTGACGCGATCGCCAACGGCCGTGACCGATCCGCGCGATGAGACGAGGTGACTCCGCCAGCGTCGGTCGTTCGCAGGGTCCGCGACAAAAGCGAACACCTCGTCGACCGGCAACTCCACGAGCACGCTCGAACGGGCCTGCATCACTCACCAGCCTTCTTCAGTCCGAGGCCCACGCCGATCATGCCGAGCCCCGCGAGAATCACCGCCATGCCCGGTCCGGGACAGATGAGCATCGGAATGCCCACCAGTACCAGTAGCGCTCCAAGCACGATGCCGCCACAACCGCGCGAACCCGCCGATGCGGGTGCGGGTTTCGCGGGGGCGGACAAGGGCATGGTCTCCACAACAGGCGGAGTTGCGGGCGTCTCGGTGCTGTTGGACTCGGTCATCGCATCCGCCCTCCATTGGCGTGCTGATGCTCTGTGGGTTCTTACCCCATCGCATGCGGGGAGTCGCCCGCAGTCGACACCGGGTCGCCGACCGCCGCCTCACGCGAGGTACGGTGTGCGACGCATCCCGCATGGGCGAACACGGAGGAGCGGGCCCCGTGCTCGACCCGCTCCTCTGCTACCCGTATCCCGCTCTTGCGCACGGAGGCCTCGGCCGTGAGTAGCCGTCGCATGATCCTACGGACTGGTGGCACGCCTGGGCCACACACAAGCCCGATTCCACCGGTGCACTCAAGTAGTGTCTACAAGTCGTACCACGGTCCATCGAACACCCTGCATGACTGGCCGTTATAGCTGGTCAGCCAGTAGTTGTAGTCGATGTGCCAGTTCGTTGGAACGCCTACATTCTTCCAGTAGGCCCTCTGAGCGGGAGAACTCGTGCTCCAGATCTTCGAGAAGTAGATGTAGCTGACTCCGGTGTACGTCCCGTTCTCAAGCCGAAGGTACGAGCTCCCGAAGCAAACCTGCTTCGTGTAGTACGCCGACGCCACCGACGGAAGTACAAGTGCGATAACGAATACTGCCACCACGATCAAGCGTGTCATCTTGCGCCTCATGTTGTCACCTCCCCCCCCTGGG
>CAZOSR010000121.1:0-4320 GCA_964582445.1 uncultured Coriobacteriaceae bacterium
ACAAAAAAGCCCTCGTCCTCTAAGGGACGAGAGCTCTGCTCCCGCGGTGCCACCCTTGTTGCCGATGCCTTCAGACTCCGGCCGCTTGTCCTGCAGTACGCTGACCACGTTCGGTCTTGATACCCGGTCCCCTGTATCGGTGGGCGTCCGCCGGAACTACTAGGCACGCTCGCCGTTGCTCCGGAGCCTCAGGGGTCCATTCCTGCCGATCGGTCACGTCGGGTTTCCAGCATCCCCGGCTCTCTAGGCTTCGCGATCGGAGTACTACTCCCCATCACAGGCGCTGTATGCGGTTGAAGCGCACTCTAGCAGGGCGGATGCTGCGAATGCAAGTGCTGATCGGGGGCCGCAGCGCCCGTCGCGCGGTATCATGCTCGGGGACACGACCTCTCGAACGGATGATGATGGAACGTCAGACCACCGCGCCCCCCGCCGCAGACACAGCCGGACCTCTTCGGATCTGGCTCCTTGCCATACGCCCCAAGACGCTCCCCGCTGCCGCCTCGAGCGTGATCATGGGCACGGCGCTGGCGGCGTATGACGGCGGCTTCTCCCTCGGCCCCGCGCTTGCCGCGCTGGTGATAGCGCTGCTGCTGCAGATCGGCAGCAACCTGGCCAACGATGTCTACGATGACGAACGCGGTGCGGACACCGCCGACCGGCTCGGCCCGACCCGCGTCACGCACACGGGGCTGCTCAGCCGCGCGCAGGTGAAGACCGGCATGAAGGTCGTCCTGGGGCTCGCATTCGTGCTCGGACTCTACCTCACCTGGGTTCGAGGACCGCTCGTGCTGGTCATCGGCGTTGCGGCGATCGCCGCTGCCGTGGCCTACACCGGCGGCCCCTACCCGCTCGGCTACCACGGCCTTGGCGAGGTGTTCGTCTTCCTGTTCTTCGGGCTTACCGCAGTCGTGGGCACCTACTGGGTGCAGACCGGCACCACCACGCCACTCGTGTGGCTGGTGGCGGTTGCCCCGGGCCTCATCATCACGGCCATTCTGGTCGTGAACAACCTGCGCGACATCGAACAGGACCGGGTGGCATGCAAACGAACGGTCGCCGTCCGGATCGGTGTACCGGCGACCAAGCTGGAGTATGCCGTCTGCATGGTGGGCGCGTACCTTGTCGTTGTGGGTGCGGTGGTCACGCGCGCCCTTCCGGCCCCAACGCTGGTGGTGACGCTCTCGGCCCCGATCGCCTGGCGTGCGTGGCGCATCGTCGCTACGCAAGCGGGCAGGCCGCTCAACGGCGCGCTTGCCCTCACGGGGCAGACGGCGCTCGTCTTCAGCGTGCTCTTCGCACTCGGATTGCTGCTTGCGGGTTAGCGCGCGGTGCGCCGCCAGCGCGTGGAAACCCGCTCGGCCAGTTCGATGGCCTCGTAGAGCACCACACCCGCAAGCGCCATAGCGAGGATCCCCGCGAACATCCTCGGGTATCCGATGCGACCCCAGGCGTCCATGATGAACCATCCGAGGCCGTCGGTGCCGGCGATCGACTCGGCCAGGAAGAGCACTGCCACGGCCGTGCCGGTACTGATGCGAAGCGCCGTGAAGATGTCGGGCAGCGCCGCGGGGAACACCACGTGACGGGCTATATCCACCCGGGTCGCACCGAGCGAACGGACCGACAGGATCGCACCCTCGGGCACTGCTTTCGCGGCATCGCGTGCGGTGAGCAGTATCTGGAAGAAGACGATGGTTGCGATCAGAACGACCTTGGAGACGTCGCCTAGACCGAAGAGCACCAACAGCACCGGCAGGAATACGACCTTCGGCACCGGGTACGTCAGGAACATCAGCGGCGCGAAGACCGAATCGGCCACCGCCGAGCGGCCGATGGCAAGCCCGAGCGGCACCGCGAGCACGGTCCCGATCGCCATGGACGCCACCACGCGCCAGAGCGAGAGCGCAGCATGCGGCAACAGGTCTCCCGCCAGCGACGCGAACACCGGCAAAGCCTCGGCAGGCCCCGGCAACGCGGGAGAGCCGAGCGCGAGCGCGAGGAGTTGCCATCCTATCAGCAGCAAGCCGATGGAGATGGCGTATCCCACAGAACGGCTCACTTCGCGCTTCACGAGCCGTCCACCGCCCCGGCGTGCAGCGCGCCCTCGCTCGCGAGTATCTCCCTGAGCTCGGCGCAGCGCTCATGGAAGATCGGATCGAGGCGGTAAGTCGTCTCACCCATCCCGGGGTTGTCGACGACCGCACGTACCGTGCCGGGCGATGGTGACATCACCACAACGCGCCTGCCGAGGAAGACCGCCTCCTCGATCGAATGGGTCACCAGCACCTGTGCATGCCCACGGCGACGCCATAGACCAAGCAGCACATCTTGCAGGTCTTCGCGCCGAAGCGCATCGAGCGCCGAGAGCGGCTCGTCCATGAGGAGCAGGTCGGCATCGAGCGCCACAGCGCGTGCCAGGCCGACGCGCTGGCGCATTCCGCCCGACAGCTCCCCCGGATACGAGCGCGCGAAGTCGCCCAGCCCCACGCGCTCCAGCGCCTCGCGAGCACGCTGGCGCGCCTCGTTGCGGCTGACGCCCCGCACCCGCAAGCCGAGGGAAGCGTTATCCTCGGCCGTCTTCCACGGAAGCAACCCGTGCTCCTGCAAGATGAGCGCAGTCTCCTGCCGCGGTCCCCCGAGCTGTGCACCGCCCACCCTCACACTGCCGCGGGACGTGGTGAGCAGACCGGCTGCGAGCAGCAGCATCGACGACTTGCCGCAGCCGCTCGGCCCGATGACCGCTACCGGCTCACCACGATCCACAGACAACGTGAAGCCATCGAGGGCCTCGACCGTACGGTCCTGGCCCTCGTACCGGAGGGCAACGTCTTCGAAGGCAAGAAACGACATCGCAGAAGCGCTACTCCGCGTCCAGGAGATCTGCAGGCGTCACATCAGCGGTGAGGTAGCCGCGCTCGCCCATCCAGTCGAGAACTGCCTGCACCTGGTCTGCCGAGGGCTGTCCGGCCATGGGATAGCTGCTGACCTCGTAGGTCTCGGCGAGCGGTTCTGGCAGACCCGCCTTCTCGACGAGCGTCACGCGGAAGTCGTCGGGAGTGGCGTTCAGATCGCCTACGGCATCGTTCCAGGCCGCGAGCAGCGCATCGAGCGAGGCTGCTCCGCCCTCGGCGGCGATGTAGTCGCGGCTGACCACGAGCACACTCTGCGAGATGTTCTCGGATGCGGTCGTGTCGTCGCCACCGGCGACGATCGTGGCGCCCTGCAACGCGGCGAGCGAGACGAAGGGCTCGGGCAGCGAGGCGGCCTTGAGCTGCCCGGACATCATGAGCTGGAAGCGCACCGGCATCTTCGGCACTTCCTCCTTGACCACATCGGCAGCCGCGACTCCGGCCTCGGCCATCAGCTTGTCGAGGATGTACTCGGTGATCGTACCGGCAGCAGTTCCCACGGGGATACCGGCAAGATCCTCAATCGACGCGATTCCCGATCCAGGTGCGGCCACGATCGCGAAACGACCCTGGGCGGTATCAGCGCCAAGCATCACAGTGGGAATGTACACGGGCGTGCCCGCCGCCTGAAGCTTGGCGGCCACGATGATGTCGGTCATGAGCGCGTCCACCGAGCCGGCCGTGAATGCGGCCTGGCACTCCTGTGCACTCTGGAACGTCGTGATCTCCACGTCCATGAGACCTGCGTCGGCGAAGTACCCCCGCTCCTCGGCAACCCACAGTGGCAGCGCATCCTGCGTTGCCAGCGTTCCGATCACGAGCGGTGCGGCTTCGACTGCCTGAGTCTCGGTGCCGGTCTGCTCGGAAGTCGCCTCCGGTTCTTCGGCGGACGAGCACCCCGCCAGCGCGGTTCCCGCGGCCAGAAGCAAGATACCCACGAGCACAACGCGGAGTGTGCGTGTCAGTACAGGCGTGTCCTTCATCCGTCTCGACTCTCTCTCCAGAGCGCGAACGATACGATTCGATAGTGTAGCCGATTAGCCCGGGCACACACTCCGGCAGTCGTGTAGCGCGTCGATCTCCAGACCCGGCCCTACGGCGCTTCTGGAGGAGTCGGCGGGACGTACGCTGGATCGCCGAGGCAGTAGAGCGAACCGTCTCTCGAGCCAACGTAGATACGCCCCTGCCAGACAATGGGAGTGGACTCGAAGCTGCCTGCGGGGAAACTTGCGATCTTCTCGATGCCGACCGTCCACTGATTGCCCGCGCGGTCTTTGAGCGGCACGCCACCCTCGGCCTCATAGTCGATCTTGAAGACGTTCATCGTGGCCCCGTAGCCGCCCTGGATGATGTAGTCGTCCACCATGAGGGGCGTGGAGATGCCCCCGCCCACGGCTTGTTTGAACAC
>CAZOSR010000121.1:4420-6285 GCA_964582445.1 uncultured Coriobacteriaceae bacterium
GCAGGCTTGCGAGGATCGAGCTTCAGCACGCCGCCGTTTGCCGAGATGTACTGCTTCTCCACCGCCTGCAGGATGTGCCCGTCCGAGGTGGTCACCGGCGAGCCGTCCAGGTCCGAACCGATCCAGTAATCCCACACGATGGCGAGGTCGTCCTTATCCAGACCGTACACGTGGCCGGCGCCCGATGCGAGGTAGATGGTGCTGCCGATGACCGATGGCGAGCTCTCAAGCACGAGATTGCCGCCATGAGACGAGGCACGAGAATCGCCCAGCAGGACCTGCTCGGCCTTGATGACGGGCCAACTGTGGCCGTCCCGCTGCTCGGTCTTGGTGGGGTCGACCGCGTACACGTGCCCTGTCTCGATGGCCACGTACAGCGTGTCCCCGATCATCACAGGACTTGAATCGGCGTCGCGACTGTAGCTGCGGGTGCGCGGTGCGGTGAGGCGCCAGAGTTCCTCACCGGTCTCGAAGTCCACACAGCGCACCGGTGCGATGGAGCCGTCAGCGATCGACCGCGGGAAGCCCCTGCGCGACCCGCATACGACTGCGAGCTTGCCGGTGTCGGGCATCCTGAAGACCGTCGGACTGCCCTTGATGACGTCATCGAAGGCGTACGCCCACAGCTCTTCGCCCGTCTCGGCGTCTATCTTCACGAGGTTATGGTCGAACCCGCCGACGAGCAGGTAGAGCTTCCCACCCTCTCGCACCAGGGCTGGCTGACCGGTCCAGCCGGTCCCCGCCCAACTCACCATCCCGCTCGAACTCGCCGTTCCACCGGTCGTGCCCGAGCCGATGCTTGTGCGCCAGATCACTTCGAGCGTCTCGGGCACCGGACCGATCCCGTAGAACCGCCGCGTCTCTCCGCCCAGGAACGAGGCGATCTTGATGCCGTCTACGTCCGGATTCGGCCCATCGGGTTCAGGGATCTCGATGGTCACGGTGGGAAGGACGGACTCAAGTTCAGGGCGCACGACCGGAGCAGATGCGGGTGACTCCACGGCCGTGCAGCCAGGTACCACGCAGCATGCTGCGACCAGCAGAACCACAGCGCCAAGCACGCTGCCACGCGCTCGCACGGCCACCCCTTCCGTCCGACGTTCGCCCTTGCGCTTCGAAAGCATTCTATACCGTAGGCCCGACATCATCGTGGCGGCATGCCGTCCCGCCCGTCGAGGGCGTCGATCCGCGGCGCACGCGGAGCCTGCGGCCAGCCGGCGACGTTTGGCCGAGGCACGTACGCCGCTCCCTCGGCACCGAGCGCCTCACGCAGACGCGCAACCCGGCGCATCTCCGGATCGTCCTCCGGGGCGAAACCGGAGCCCGCCCAGCAGATGAAGTGGTGCTAGTTGGCGTCTCCGGCGGTCGGTACGTGTTTGTTCCGCTCGAGAACGTGATCGATCGCCCGCAACATCGATCGCGGATCCTTCAGCAGCATCATGCCCTCGGCATCGGCTTTCTCGGCGGCCGTCCACGCCGCCTCCTGGTGATACCACGACAGGATCTCAGTGATGACGACGGCAAGACCGTAGAGGAGGAACACGCCGGCGCGCCCGTCATCCGTGACATCACGACGGTTGGTACCGAGTCGCTCGTCCGTGAGCGGCTCGGACGGGTCGTAGCGGAGGTCGTACTCGCGCATCGCCCATACCGGACCCATCAGTGCCGAGACCGCGGTAGCCCAGAGCGTGTCATACGCCAGCACACGGGCGATCAGATTGGCGAAGACCGCGCGCTGTTCGTCAGGCGTTATGCGCTCCACGAAACCCGTGGTCACGCCGATGCGCGCCCGCTCCGGTGAGCGGCCCACCACGAATGCGTTCACCCGTGGCGTGTCGATCATTTTCGGGGGTGAAAATACGGAG
>CAZOSR010000122.1:0-6237 GCA_964582445.1 uncultured Coriobacteriaceae bacterium
TGGACTCAGACGGCACGGCGCTCGACTACGAGTGCGACACGTGGGAGTTGGATGGTGACTCGTGGTTCTGGGTCCGCATCCCGCAGATAGACGCGCTCTCGACCACTGACTACTTCTGGATGTACTACGGCACGCCGACCGTAGGGAACGGAGAGAACGCCGAGGACGTGTGGAATGATGGCTACGTCGCCGTCTACCACATGAACGACAACCCCGCCGACAGTACGCAGATACTGGACTCGACGGCCAACGCGAATCACGGCACTAAGGGTGCGGGCGCGGCCGCTCCCCTCGAAGTTGCGGGCACAGTGGGAAGGGCGCAGGAGTTTGTGGCGGCGAATAATACCCGTATAACGTGGGCCGATGAACCCGAACTGAAACCCGATGTGTGGACTATTACAGCGCTCGTGGACGATGTAGGTAGTCCCATCATTGGTGCACAGTGCTTCCTGACATGGGGCACCACTAGCCCCGGACTGTACATCCAGTCCGCTACTTCGCGCATGTCTACGTTCATGGGGACGAGTAATGAGAGGTACTGGACTCCAGAGGGAACGACGGTTCGTGACGGCAATCCTCATGTTGTCCAGCTAACAATGCCGGGTGTTGACCAGTTTGCAATTGAATCTGCCAACTTGTACCTCGATGGGACTCTCCGTACACCAGACGGGACTACCAGTAGCGGAGAGTCTCAATTCGTGAAATCCTTCATGCGCCTGAGCGGTAGGACTGGATACGGCATAGATGCATTGGTCGACGAACTCCGCCTCTCCTCCGTCGCCCGCAGCGCGGAGTGGATTGAGGCGGAGAACCTCGCGCTGACCGACGCCCTTCTCACCTACGGCGACACCGAGGGCTACGAGCCCGAGCCGGAGGAAGAGCCGATTCTCCCGCTCACCGAGTCGCTCCTCATCGTCGGCGTCGGGGCCGCAGCCGTCTGGCGCAAGCACCTGATTCTCTACGTCGCCGCCTTCGTCCTCTACCTGTTCTCCGGCCTCTCGCTGGCCGATGAATCGCTCGTGCTCGGCATCCCCGTCGTCCTCTATGCCGGGTACTTCCTGTTCGCCATAACGATGCTCCTCTGGAGGCGATAGATGCCTGTACTGAAACCGGGGACTCAGGAATACAAGGACTACTACAACGCTATCTCGCTGCCGGGGGATTCGCCGCCACAGCAGCAGGACGACGACCGCAGCGACGACGGCAACGGTCACGGCGGCATCCGCGCTCCCATGTCCGACCGGGACGAATACTACTCCCAGCAGCCGAACGTCCCGCCGAACGACGTTGACAAGCCCTACGACAAGAGCGAGCACGAGCCGAAGACTGAGAAGGGCCGGGCGGCAGACGCGCGTCTCCGCTCCGACATGCAGAAGGCTGGTGCTGCCCAGCAGCAGCGGGCGCTCGACGAGAAGAGGGCGACGATTCAGGAGACGAAGCTCCTCTCGCAGATAGTCCCCGGCGAGGTTGTCGGCCGCTGGTCAGTCCAGACGGAGAACGGGCGCAAGTGGTTCATGGCTGTAAGCGAGGACCAGGCGCTTCGACAGGCCCGCACTGCCGGACTGCATCCGACGTCCGCACGGCTGACGAGCGTACACACCTACACCGAGGAGGAGCTCGCCGCGGCATACGCGAAGATAGGGAAGTGCGGAGGCCGGGCGAGCCGCCGCGACGAGTTCGAGCGTGCCATCAAGATGGGGCTCATTCCCGAGGACGCCGAGTTCGAGACCATCGGCGACAGGGAGTGGGGCTACCGCATCCGCGGAAGCGCGCACGTCTACAAGGGCTCTCAGAAGGAATGGGTATATCAGAGCAAAGAGACCCGCGCGGCGCTCGCCGCACTGGAGCCCTACAAGGCGGGCGACAACTCGTACTACCTCGACCAGGCTATCCGCGGGGGGATTACCGACGACCAGTTCCGTGCCGCTGGCTTCAACATGGACCTCATCGGCCAGTGGCGCGTGCTCGTGCGCTGGGCCGATACCGCGCCGACAGAGGCGGAGGTCCAGGCGCGAAAGACGCGCCGCAATCCGTTCGTCAGCCCATTCATCGGCCTCCAGGCAAAGGGACAGACCGGGACGCAACTCGCCGAGGACTTCAACCCTGAGAAGGCGATGCCCGTCAGCAACACAGCGAAGGCCGCTGCCGTCCGCAACACGGTACTGCTGCCGTTCCGCAACAGCGGCGGCAGCTACGACCTTCCGTCGATGGTCGAGACCAAGGCAATCACGCCGAGCATCATCCGGTCGGGGGGATTCACTGACGAGCAGATTACCGCGGCTATCATCGCCGCGATGCAGCGGGGAGCAAAGGCGAAGCACACCGCGCCGTTCACCGCCACGGCTGCGAAGGGGCAGACAGGCCAGCAGATACCGCAGCCCATCGACCCGCAGGCCGCACGACCGACGACGCCGGCATTCGACTCGCTACCGCTCCGCGCCCTGCTACTCCCCTACCGGAACAAGGACGGCACCTACCGCCTGGTCGACGCCATCGACAGCGACAAGGTCATGCCGTCCACGCTCACCAAGGCGGGGTTCACCGAAGTACAGGTCGAGAACGCCGTGGTCGCGTCAATCAAGAAAGCCCTGGGCGCGGTGCGCTTCACCGGAGCCACGGCACAGGGGCGGACTGGCGTCGTGCTTCCCAAGAGCTTCGACCCGGACGCGGCCAAGCCCAGCGGCCGCACAGGGAACACACTCGTCGCGCGCGCCTTGTTGCTCCCCTACCGGAACAGGGACGGCACCTATCGCCTGGTCGACGCCATCGAGGGCGACAAAGTCATGCTCTCGACTCTTATCAGAGCCGGGTTTACACAGGCTCAGGTCGAGTACGCCGCCGTCGCCGCCATGAAGAAGGCGCTGTCTCTCGATGCGCTCGGAAAGACCGCGGCGCTCGGCTCCACAGGCGCACAACTCGACAGCAAGGTCGCCCCAAGGGCAGCGCAGCCGGTCAGCAAGTCGGCGGAGGCGGCGCTCATCCGCGCCACTGTCATGTTCCCGTTCCGCAACGACAACGGCTCGTATGACCTCACGGCGATGGTCGAGAGCGGCCGCATACCCGTCTCGTTCATGCGCGATGCCGGGTTCAGTGAAGCGCAGATCGCTGCAGCGACGCGCGAGCACATGATGAAGAACGACCCGGACAGAGAGGCGTTGTTGGCCGCGTGCTGCGGCTCAGGCGCGTCGCAGGACGAGCGAATCAAGAGCTTGGCTGTCGTCATGGACATCGTCAACGGTAAGATGCTGAGGGAACAGCGGGAGGCGCGCCAACGAGAGATTGCCGCAATGCGGGAATCACACCGCACGAGCGTTGCACTCCCTGGGGCCGAGCGGACGTGGTATCACTGGCCGACCGGAAAGACCGTCTCTGACGAGGAGTACCGCAGGGCGACGAAGAATGGAAGCAGCACCAACGCCGAGGAATACTCGCGGTCCGCGCCGGAAGTGCGCCGCGGAGCCATTGAGGCAGTGTCGAGTTTCTTCTTCCTCCCGGCGCAGGGCGCGCTCCCTGAGCGAACCATGTCTGAGAACACGCGCATGGACTACGCTGTCGGCGCGGCGCAGATAGCAACATGGCTTCTGCCGCTCGCACCGAAGGGTTCTGGCTCGGCTATCGCAGCCGGGGCAGGAGCCATCTTCGGCGTCAACACCGCGCAGCACTGGGATGACATGAGCACGGGTGGCAAAGCACTGAGCGTCGCGGTCTCCGCGTCCCTGCTGCTGTCTGGCATTCATGGTCTCGTCCAGCCGTCTGTCAAGCCCGTCAAGATTCCGTTGAAGGACGGGGGCGATGCAGTCGTATGGACTGGTCTGTCTCTCAGGGGCAAGCCGGTAATCGGCATCACGAGACTGCCGCCGAACTACAAGGCGATTGCCGAGGGGTGGCAGCCGACCACTCGACTGGAGACGACCGTCGCTGGGACGCGCTCGGCGCTGGAGGCGATGGGACTTCCCGCGAGCGAAATCGACCGCGTCATGGGCACACTTGCAGAGACGAGGGGCTTCAAGGGGCAGCACTCGCCACACGAGCCGTCGAAGGTGAGCGTCGAGGACGTCGCGCCCCAGGCCCTCACTCCCGACGAGCTTGCCATCGTACTGCGGGAAGTACACAAGAACAAGGCATACGTCGAGATGGTGTTCGGCTCTACCACGATGAAGCCCCAGCTCGAGCCGAGCCTTCGCAACTGGCGGAAGTTGGGCGACGTCGAGATCCAGTTCGCATCGAAGGCGAGCGCCGAGCGCGTCAAACAGGTTGCGAAGGACATGCTCGCCGCCCTCGAGAAGCGGAGCCCAGGGAAGTTCTCAATCGACGAAACGGGAATGCGCCTGGTGTCGAAGGAACACCACGCCGTCGAGTTGAAACTCCCGAACGACCCATCCGGGACGGGACTCAGCAAACCGCGGCAGCGCGCGGTGGGTGCATGGGGCATCGAGTTCCACGAGGCACCGATTGCTGTCGAGTATCCCGGCATCGGCACGCTGCGCATCATGCGGTTAGGAGAGTCGGGCGCTCGGAAGATGGCGAGCATAACGGAGCTGACTCCGGAGGGCTTCGCTCCGCCCGCGCACCGGACGAAGGACATCATCGACTACTACGTGATTCTCCGCACGTTCAAGGGCAAGACCGTTGCTGATAGGTGGGCGAAACTGTACGGCCTCAACCCGGACGAAGCGATGGCGGCGGCGGCGAAGGACCCGCCTCGGCTGGAGTCGTGGGCATTCGAGCCCCAGACGCATACACCTGGGCTCACGTCTCCAGGTCTCGCAGTATCACTGCCGGCAGACATGGCCGCATACGTCAGGGAGTCGAGCCCCAGCCTCTACCGCGACATTACGTCTCCCTTCCCGTCGAGCCCGTCACCTGCTATCAGGCAGAGATACTCGCCCGCGGCGTTCAGCCCGAGTCCCTCCAGTAGATCAGCCTCACCAAGCCCGCGCAGCCCCAGCCCGGCGAGTTCCCGCGCAGCGAGTCCCACGAGCCCGTCACGGAGCCCGGCGAGTCCGTCAAGTTCGCGCAGCCCATCGAGCCCCAGCAGTCCCAGCAGTCCGTCGAGCCCTGCTAGTCCTAGCAGCCCTGGCAGTCCTGGCAGACCTGGCAGTCCTAAATCGCCGGGAAGCCCCGTCAGCCCACACGTGCCTTATGTGTATCCAGTGCGGCCGACCGGGAAGCGCCCGCTGCAGAAGGCTATCGGCGGGATGCCCGACCGCAAGGTCTCAGATGACACCGGCCGCGTCCAGTGGAAACAGGGCAACGTGTGGATCATGGTCGAGCCGCCGCCGACCGAGGGCGAGCGACAGCGGAACGTCTACTACTCGCGTCGTCCATTCTGGGGCGTCCGCAAGGTCAAGGGGAATCCCGAGCAGACGTTCGCCAAGCAGGGGAAACCGCCCCGGCAGTTCCTCTACGAAATGGGCGTCACTCACGCGACCATTCACTCATACGAGAGACCCCACCTGAGATGGCGGTCTACCGGGGCCGGGAAACGACGCCGCGGCAGACTCCAGCGGTAGGTATGGACAACAGCGCGGTCATTGTGTAGTCTGATTGTATGACATGGTTGAAAGGGCATCCCCGGGCGACTCTGGCGATTGCGGCGGCGATAGCGTTGCCGTTCACCGGCGTGCTGGCATATCACCTGCTGGGCATGGACCGCTGGTCATTCGGTCTGTCGCTCGCGGTCGTGCTGCCGCCCTATGTGCTCCTGGCACTGGTGAACGGATGGGTGCTACGGTTGAAGGGCCGCAGCCTGCATTGGCTCTGGCTCTACATCATCTGGAACTGGTATGGTGCCGCCATCCCCGTTCTCGTCGCGATGCGGTCAAAGTAGCCTATCCCCGAGAAGGTGTGACCGCTGCGCTCTGAGCGCGTCCTCCGCCGCCTGGTCCCGCGTGTACTGCGCGACCATGTCCAGGTGAGTCCAGCCCCCGAGCGTTTGCACGTACCGCGAGTCAACTCCCGCCGCCAACGTCATCCGCGCCCACGTGTGCCGGAACACGTGCGGAGAGACTACCTTCGTCACGCCAGCGACGTCGGCCATCGTCCGCAGCGCCGTATGCAATCCGGGGTACGTCAGGGGCCGGCGCTCCTCAGACAGCATGAGCGCGTCGCTGTCGCCTCGATGCACCCCCCTATCGGCCGGGTGTGTGTCCAGCCCGAGGTAGACCCGGAGTTCCTTCACGGTCCGCTCGCTCAAGTGTGTCATCATGCTTGACAGGTGGGCAACGGTGTGTTACT
>CAZOSR010000123.1:0-6219 GCA_964582445.1 uncultured Coriobacteriaceae bacterium
CTGTCCGACGTGCCGTTCTACCACGAACACGCGCAGAAGCTCCTCAAGAAGGGCACGCTCAAGCCGACCAGGGGCGCGAAGGAGACGACCGACCATCCGCCGATACATCCCACCGGCGTGGCCGACCCTGACAAGCTCGATGCGCAGGCGTGGAAGCTGTACAACCTGGTCGCGCGCCGCTTCATGGCCACACTCTCCGACGCCGCTGTAGTGGAGAGCACCCGCGTGGACCTGGACGTGGCGGGCGAACGGTTCCGTGCCAAAGGCGATGTCGTGGTGTCGCCAGGCTTCCGGGCCATCTACCCGTACGGGCTGCGGAAGGACGACCACCTGCCCACCGTTGCCGAGGGCGAGACCATCGACTTCGGCGGGGCCACCATGGAGGGCAAGCAGACCCAGCCCCCGGCCCGCTTCTCGCAGGGCAAGCTGATCCAGGAGATGGAGAAGCTGGGACTGGGCACCAAGGCCACACGGCACGACGCCATTCAAACGCTCTACGACCGCAAGTACGTGCAGAACGATCCCATCGAGCCGACCAACAAGGGCCGCACCGTGATCGACGCTCTCACGACGTTTGCGAGCGAGATCACCACGCCGGACATGACGGTGGCGCTCGACCGCGAGATGGACGCCATCGCCAGCGGCAAGTCGACGCTGCCGGCTGTCGTCGGCCACTCTCAGAATGCGCTCGCCACCGTTGTGGAGGAGTTGCTCGAGAATGTCGACGGCATCGCCGAGATGCTCAAGGGCGCGATCGACGAAGATGCCAAGGTGGGCACGTGCTCGAAGTCGGGCCACGACCTGCTCATAAAGTACTCGCCGCGCAACCGGACGTACTTCGTGGGCTGCAGCGGCTATCCCGACTGTGACGTGACCTACCCGTTGCCCAAGAACGCCAAGTACCAGGCGGTCGAGGAGCTTTGCGAGGTATGCGGGACACCCCAGGTGAAGGTGATCCAGTTCAGGAAGCGCCCGCGGGTGATGTGCCTGAATCCCGACTGCCCCACCAAGAAGGGCCCCGAGATCATGATCGCGCCGGGTGGATGCCCCACGTGCGGCGGCGACCTCAAGGTGGCGTACTCGCAGGTGGGTAGCCGCTACGTGCGCTGCACCAACTACGAGGAGTGCAGGACCGCGTACCCGCTGCCCCAGCAGGGTGAGATCGAGGCGACCGACGAGCGGTGTGAGTGCGGCACACCAAAGGTGATCGTGCACACGAAGAAGGGCCCGTGGAAGATCTGCATAGACCCCGACTGCGAGCACAAGCCTCCACGTGCCGGTTCGCGGCGTGGCGGCGCACGCGCGGCCACGAAGAAGAGCGGCAGCAAGGCGGGCGCGAAGAAGAGCGGCACCAAGAAGGCATCAGCGCGCAAAAAGCCCCCGAGTTCGTGAGCCGACCGGTCGGCCGGGGGATGAACCCAGTGAGCCCCGAGGCCGGAAGGAGCCAGCGGTGAAGATCGCCGTCGTGCAGCACGTCCCTCGTCCTGCGCCTGCGCAGGATCTGGAGGCTCTCGTCTCGGCGGCTCTGGTCGCCGCAGCCGCGGGCGCCAGGTGGGTGGTGCTCCCGGGCCTTCCCGCACTCGAGGATGGGCCGCTCCAGGAGGAGTTGTGGTGCCGGCTGGAGGAGGATACTCCGGGCGTGGAGGTTCTCGTTGCCACGAGCGACGGAGAGGGTCCACTCGTTCCCCCTGCAGGCGGCGAGACTCCCGGTGTCACCGTCCTGCTCACCGGTGACGAGTGTCTTTCGCGCGAGGCGCTGCTTGAAGCGCGTGCGATCTCGCCCGGTGTTGCCGTGCTCGCGCCGGGGGCGGAGTCCGAACTGCAATCCGAGGCAGTGCTCGAGTTTGCCATCGCGCTCAGTACGTCGTTGGCGTCGCTCGTGATCGTGATCGAGACGGACGGAGCGGAGCCTGGTGAGCCCGGTCATGGTGGCTCGGCGATCGTGTATCTGGGAGAGATGGTTGCCGAGGCTCTGCCCGGGGACGCCATCGTCTACGCGGATGTCGAGATTCCGGCGGGGCCCCCTGAGGCCCCAGAGCCGCTTCCGCAGGTTCCCCCGCTGCTCGCGCAGCGTGTCGCGGCACACAGCGGTCGCAAACTGGAGGTCGACTATCCGGCCGATCTCGGCTGACGGGACTCGGCATCGCTCGATGGTAGAATCACCCTGGCCGTACGCGGCCACCCATGTCCGTTCGCCGCGCCGTGCTGGCGCAGCACTTGAAGAGGGAGATCGATGACCCACGCGTCCGACCCTATCGAGTTCCATCGCCGCCTTCGTGGCAAGATCACGGTGGGATCCAAGGTGCCGCTCGAGGCCGAGAATCTCAGTATCGTCTACACGCCGGGTGTCGGTGCGGTCTCGATGGCCATCGCCAAGGACCCGTCAGAGGTTCGTGAGCTCACTGGCGTGCAGAACACGGTCGCGATCGTGACCGATGGTACGGCTGTGCTTGGCCTGGGTGATGTGGGTCCCGCCGCTGCGCTGCCGGTGATGGAGGGGAAGGCAGCCATCTTCTCCGAGTTCGCCGGGGTCAACGCCGTCCCGGTGTGTCTGGACACCGTCGATGCCGATGCGATCGTCGATACGGTGCGCTACCTTGCGCCGAGCTTCGGCGGCATCAACCTCGAGGATATCTCGGCACCACGGTGCTTTGAGATCGAGCAGAGACTCACGGAGGCGCTCGACATCCCCGTGTTCCATGACGACCAGCATGGCACTGCTATCGTGGTACTTGCGGGCCTCGTCAACGCGCTGAAGGTCACCGGCAAGGGCGCGGATGTCCGAATCGCCATATCCGGTGCTGGCGCGGCAGGGCTGGCCATCGCACACCTGCTCGTTGCATATGGCATGACTCGCATTCGCATCGCCGACAGCAAGGGGGTGCTCACGCTGGACCGGCAGAACATCAACGATGCTCAGCGTGAGGTGCTGGCGCTCAGCACGGCGGGGGATGATTGGCCCACCGGCGAGACGCTCATCGACGGGGCCGACGTCTTCATCGGTGTCTCCAAGGCGGGTCTGTTCACTGCCGCGGACATCCGACGCATGGCACCCGAACCCATCGTCTTCGCACTGGCCAACCCGGTGCCGGAGATCATGCCCGACGAGGCACGAGCGGGTGGCGCGGCCGTGGTGGCCACGGGTCGCTCGGACTTTGCCAACCAGATCAACAATGCGCTCGTGTTCCCGGGGTTGTTCCGCGGCCTGCTTGACCACGGCGTGCCGAGGGTGACGACCGAGATCAAGATCGCAGTAGCCGAAGCGCTTGCCTCCCTCGTGGAGGAGCCGGATGCCGAGTGCGTCGTCCCCTCGATCTTCGATGATCGGATCGTTCCGGGTATCGCCCGGGCCATCGGCGTGTGCGCAGGGGCGCGGTGCTGACCGTTGACGTCATAGCGGCGGCGGTGCGCTCGGCTATCACCGAGGCCGCTACCACGCTGCGTTCCGACGTCCGCCGGGCGATGGAACAAGCGGCTGCGGTCGAGCCATCACCCGCAGGCCGGGACGTACTCGCCCGCATTCTCGAGAACGCCCGGATTGCGGAGCGAGACCGGGTGCCGCTGTGCCAGGACACCGGCACGACATGGGTGTGGGTGGAGCTTGGCGCGGACGAAGGCCTTGAAGGCGACCTGGCCGCTGCGGTGGACGACGCCGTACGCGATGCATATCGCGCCGGGGGGCTCAGGATGAGCGTTCTGAGCGACGCGCTGGTTGGCCGCACGAACACTGGCGACAACACCCCCGCGTTCCTGGACGTGTCGCTGCGTCCGGGCACCGGGGCCACGGTGCACGTGATGCTCAAGGGTGGCGGATCGGACAACGCCAGCGCGCTTGCGATGCTCGAACCCGCGGTGGGCGCCGAAGGTGTGAAGCGATTCATCGTGGAGCGGGTCTCCGCAAAGGGCTCATCGGCGTGTCCGCCTCTCGTGCTTGGCGTGGGCGTGGGCGGGACCTTCGACTCGGTCGGCAAGCTCGCCAAGAAAGCACTGTTGCGACCGGTGGGGGAGCCGTCATCCGACGCGCGTGTGGCGGCTCTTGAGGCCGAGGTTCTCGAGGCTGTGAACGCGCTCGGTATCGGTCCGGGTGGCCTCGGGGGACGAACGACCGCCCTCGCGGTGCGCATTCTCACGGCTCCCTGCCATATCGCGGCGCTGCCGGTGGCCGTGAACCTGGGCTGCTCGGCGATGCGCACCGCGACCGTGGAGATCGGCTAGCATGGCACCCGCTTCCGTGACACCTGTCAGCCAGGTGGGTGCGTCGACGGTGCCGTACCGGGCGGTCCTGCGCAACCGGCGATTCCGCGCGCTTTGGCTCTCACAGTTCGTGAGCGGTCTGGGAGACTGGCTGGTGGTGGGCTTGCTCATCCCGCTGGTGACCACGCTCTCGGGTGGTTCATCGTTCGCGGTAGCCGGCATCATGATCGCCAAGATCATCCCGTCGCTGCTGTTCTCCTCGGTCATTGGCTCGCTCGTGGACCGCTTCGATCGCCGGCGGCTCATGATCGCATGCGACCTCGTGCGTGCAGTGCTCACGCTGCTGCTGCTCGTCACCAACAGCCTTGCTGTGATCTACCTGGTGGTGCTGCTCATGGAGGTGGCATCGCTGTTCTTCTCGCCGGCGCGGAACGCCCTCATCCCGCGCATCGTGTCAGAGCAGGAGGTCGCGGTCGCCAACGGACTCGCATACACGACGCAGCAAGCGAGCATGTTGATCGGCCTCACGATGTCCGGCGGCATCCTGGCCGCGTTCGAAGCGGTGGTCCGGTGGATCCTCGACAGCGGGTTCCCGCTGGTGGACGTCTTTGTCGGCCCGTTCGCGCCGGCGCTTCTCGGACCGCGTGCCGGCGTTGTGCTCAACAGCCTGACGTTCCTCGTCTCCGCCACGCTGCTGTGGTCCATCCGTGTGAGCGTGCGGCCCGAGCGCGACGGGGGAGGCTTCCGCCCGTCGCTCATCGGCAAGGACGTGCTCGAGTCGTTCCGCTTTCTGCGGGACCATGGCGAGTTGCGGGGACTGCTTGTGACGGTGGCGATGGCGATCCTCGGCGGTGGCTCGATCATCACCGTCGGCCTGGCGTACGTTCAGGACATCCTTTCGCACGGTGTGCCGATCCTCGATCAGTTCGAGGTGATCCGCACGCTCGTTGCCGCCCCGCAAACGTTCGTGCTGGTGCTTCTTGCGCTCGGCATGGTGGCCGGCGCCGTCGTGGTGCCGCGCCTGGCGGATCGCATACCGCTGCAGATGCTCTTCCTGGGCGCCGTGACCACCTTCGGCGCGAGCATGTTCGTGTTTGCGAGCGTGGGTGTGTACTGGGTTTCGCTGCTGTTCGGCGTGACCGCCGGATTCTGCATCGCCTGTCTCACGGTCGCGGGTAACACGTACGTGGCG
Organism: uncultured Coriobacteriaceae bacterium; assembly: GCA_964582445.1. Classification (GTDB taxonomy): domain Bacteria; phylum Actinomycetota; class Coriobacteriia; order Anaerosomatales; family Anaerosomataceae; genus Anaerosoma. The sequence goes on from CAZOSR010000123.1 coordinate 5,387, forward strand.
CGGACCGTTTCGGATGAGATACGAGGCCGGGTCTTCACGGCTATGGAGTCGGTCATCCGCGTCTCACTCCTGGTCTCCATGGTCGTCGTGGCGCCACTCGCTGACGTTCTCGCGGGCATCATCCGCGCGCTGTCGGCGGGCATGACCGATCCCTCATGGTTCACCGGTCCGCGCGTGACGCTTCAGATTGCGTCGCTGATCGTGCTTGGCGCGGCATACTACGCGTATCGGACGCTCGACTGGAGGCGCGAGCCAGCGTCAGGGCTCGGTGCCGAAGGCATGCCGGTGGCCGAGGAGGATGCCGATGAGTGAACCGGTGCGTATCACAGTGCCCGGCGATGCGGGACGGCTGCGCGGTCTGCCGGCGGGAACCGCGGTGCTGCTGTCGGGCCCGGTGTACACCGCACGCGATGCCACGCATGTCCGGCTCCTTGACGATCTTGAGGCCGGTACGCTGCCACTCGACCTTCACAACCAGGTGCTGTTCTACGCAGGGCCGACACCGGCAGCGGCGGGCCGCCCCGTCGGTTCTGTTGGCCCGACGACGGCAAGCCGCATGGATGCGTGGACGCCGCGGCTCCTTGAGGCGGGTGTCGCGGCCACCATCGGCAAGGGCGAGCGCTCGCGCTCCGTGCACCAGGCATGTATCGCGAACCATGCGGTCTACCTGGCAACGGTGGGCGGCATCGCCGCGCTGCTCGCCACGTGCGTGCGCTCGTCGGAGGTCGTCGCCTACGGCGACCTTGGCGCGGAGGCGCTCGTGAGGATGGATCTCGAGGAGTTCCCGGCATGGGTGGCTGTCGATGCGACCGGTGCCGACCGCTACCAACAGG
>CAZOSR010000124.1:0-6214 GCA_964582445.1 uncultured Coriobacteriaceae bacterium
CCATCCGTGAGAGTGTGGCGTTCGCAAAGGCCGAGAAGCCCGACCTCTACGTGTCGGTCAACGCCGAAGACGCATCGCGTACCGAGCTCGGCTTCCTTATCGAGTACGCGAATGCCGCTCGCGCTGAGGGCGCCGACCGCATCCGCTTCTGCGACACGATCGGGCTCATGGAGCCGTTCAGGACCTACGAGGTCGTCAAGCACCTGCGCGATGAGAGCGGCCTGGAAGTCGAGATGCACACACACAACGACTTCGGCATGGCAGTGGCCAACGCCATCGCAGGGATCCACGCGGGTGCGACCTGGGTGAACGTTACGGTAGGCGGCCTCGGCGAGCGTGCGGGAAACGCGGCGCTCGAGGAGGTTGCGATGGCGCTCAAGTACATCGAGGGCTTCGACCTGGACATGGACACCACACGTTTCCGTGAGGTGGCGGAGTACGTGATGCAGGCCGCAGGCCGTCAGATCCCGGCGTGGAAGTCGGTCATCGGCACCAACATGTTCGCCCACGAGAGCGGTATCCACGCCGATGGTGTGATCAAGAACCCCAAGACATACGAGGTCTTCGCACCGGGCGAGGTAGGCCTGGAGCGGCAGATCGTGGTGGGCAAGCACTCCGGCTCGCGTTCTCTCGAGCTGAAGTTCCACGAATACGGCATCGAAGTGAGCAAGGCAGAGGCGACCGAGCTGCTGCCGCGGGTGCGTACCATGGCGATCGAGCTCAAGCGCGCACTCTTCGACAAGGAGCTCATTTACATCTATAACGACTGGAAAGCCGAGAAAGACAAGGGGTGAGGACGATTCCAGGTAAGACGATCGCCGAGAAGATATTCTCGGCACACTCAGGTACCGATTCGTACGCCGGCGACATCGTGGTTGCCGACGTCGACTTCGTGATGGGCCAGGATGGTACGACGCCTCTCGCCATCCGTGCGCTTGAGAGCATGGGCGTGGACACGGTGTTCGATCCGGCGAAGGTGGCCGTGGTGATGGATCACTCGAGCCCGAGCCCGATCGAGGGCGTCTCGGCGCTTCACACGATGATGCGTGAGTTCGGCAAGAAGACCGGCGCGAAGGTCTACGACGTGGGTTGCGGCGTCTGTCACCAGCTCATCCCCGAGGCAGGCCACGTGGTGCCGGGCGACCTCATGGTGGGCTGCGACAGCCACACGTGCACGTATGGCGCGGTGAACGTCTTCTCCACCGGCGTGGGCTCCACCGACGGTGCCGCCGCCATGGCCTCGGGCAAGCTGTGGTTCAAGGTGCCGGATACCATGAAGGTGACCTACACCGGCGAGCTTCAGCCGGGCGTGTTCAGCAAGGATCTGATCCTTGCGCTCGCCGGGCAGATCGGGGCGGATGGTGCTACCTACATGGCGCTCGAGTTCCACGGTCCCGTGATCGATGCGCTCTCCGTGGATGCGCGCATGACCATCTCCAACATGGCCATCGAAGTCGGTGCGAAGGCAGGCCTGATGAAGGCCGACGCGAAGACGCTTGCCTGGTATGAGGGCCGAGGCGACCGCGCTCCGCAGCCGGTCGATCCGGACGCAGACGCCGTTTACGCCGAGGAGGTCGTGTTCGACGCCTCGACGATCGGTCCGCAGATCGCCAAGCCGCACGCGGTGGACAACGTCTCGCCGATCGAAGAGGTCGCTGGTACGCCCATCGCTCAGGGCTTCATCGGCACCTGCACCAACGGGCGCCTCGAGGATCTCAAGATCGCCGCGGGCATCCTGCGTGGACGCGCGGTGCACCCGGACGTGCGCCTCATCATCGCTCCCGCGAGCAAGCAGATCTTCCTGGACGCGATGGAGGCCGGCTACGTTCGGGATCTCGTGGAGGCCGGCGCCGTGTTCGTGACCCCGGGTTGCGGTCCGTGCGTCGGAACGCACAACGGTGTGCCGAGCGACGGCGAGAACGTCATTTCCACGGCCAACCGCAACTTCAAGGGCCGCATGGGCAACAGCAACGCGTTCATCTACCTCGGCAGCCCGGCCACCGTGGCCGCCTCGGTCATCGAAGGCGTCATCACCGATCCGCGGAAGTACTTCACGGGAGAGGGGGCCTGACGTGGCGATCACGGCGAAGGCGTTCAAGTACGGCGACGACATCAACACCGACTACATCATCAGCGGCAAGTACAAGTTCAAGTCGGCGGACATGGAAGCCATGGCGGTGCATGCCATGGAGGATCTCGACCCCGACTACTACAGCAAGGTCAAGCCCGACGGCGGCTTCCTGGTGGCAGGCACGAACTTCGGGATGGGCTCCAGCCGCGAGCAGGCTCCGCTCGTACTCATCCACTCCAACACCAGGGCCGTGCTCGCCAAGAGCTTCGCGCGCATCTTCTACCGCAACGCCATCAACACCGGTCTCCCGGTGGTCGAGTGCGATACCGATCTGATCGCCGATGGGGACGAGCTTTCCCTCGACCTGGAGGCGGGTGTCCTCAAGAATCTCACGCAGGGGAGTGAAATCCCCTTTGCGCCGCTGCCCCCCGTCATGGCGCAACTGCTTGCCGACGGTGGGCTTGCGGCGCACTTCCGCAAGCATGGCGGATTCGCCGTCTGACAGGCCGGGCCCTTTCACCTACAATCTGAATATTGCTGAACGTCGCGAGGGGGCGCGTGATGTCGGGGGATGATCGCGTGCGGGTGCACCGTACGAGCGAGCAGTATGTCCGGTCCTTGTTGCGGATGTACGGGCGTCTGGCCACTGCGGACACCTACCGCGCGGTGATCGATGCGCTGCGCTCGGACCTGCTCATCATGCTCGGCTACTCAAGCGTCTGGTTGCAGCTTGTGCGACCGGAGAAGCGCGACATCCTCATGCTGGACTGTGGCGGCCCGGTGGAGGTCTCGGTCAAAGCGCTGCAGGCCGACGAGCGATTCAAGGAGACTGTCCACGGCGAGGAGTTCCTCATCCTGCCGTACGCAGAGGACCCCTTCCTCAGTGAAGTCATTCGGAGCAGAGATATCTACGTCGTGCCCGACGCACGCACGCATCCACTGACCGACAAGGCTATCGTGGCGGTCACCGGGAATCGCACCATGGTGTGCATGCCGCTCGTGCTGGCGGAGAAGACCATCGGATGTCTGAGCACCGGCACCTTCTTCGATGAGGGCGTCATGCTTCCGGACGAGGCGCAGCTGGACTACCTGCGCCAGCTCGCGCATCACGTTGCCGTGGCGATAGATCGCGTGCGGTTCCTCGGCGACCGACGTGAGGCGCTGGAGCAGCTGCAGAGCACCGTGCAGGAACTCGAGTTCCGATCCTTCCTGCTCGACAGCGTGATCGACGGCGTGATCGTGCGGGATCCCGGGGACATGGCCGTGCTCTACGTCAACGATGCCATGTGTGGTCTCGCCGGCAGGCCGAGGGAGAGCCTCGAAGCTTCCCGCGATATCGACTGGGTCGTCGCGGAAGAGCGCGATGCGGTCCGCCGTCACTACGAGTCGGTCATGCGCCTGGGCTTCGGCACCACGGAGACGTACTCGGATTCAGGGGCACAGGGGCGTGTACCGGTCGAGATCCATTCGTCGGTGATCACCTACCGGGGTCGCAGTGCGCTGGCGAGCGTGGTAAGCGACATGACAGAGCGCAAGGCAGCCCAGTTCACCATCGAGCACATGGCGCTGCACGATCCGCTCACCGGGCTTGCGAATCGGGCTTTGTTGATGGACCGCCTTGAGGTCGCGGTTGCGCACGCACGCCGGACCTGTGAGCTGCTCGCGGTCATCTTCATCGATATCGACCACTTCAAGTCGATCAACGACAGCGCCGGGCACGGCCTCGGTGATGTCGTCTTGCAGGGCGTGGCGGAACGGCTGCGTCAGTCGGTTCGCGCAGACGACACGGTAGCCCGTCTCGGCGGGGATGAGTTCGCACTCGTGTTGCCCGACATAGGATCCGAGGACGATGCCTGCGGGCTGGCCGAGAAGGTGCTTCGCTGCTTCGACGAGCCGTTCGCTGTTGGTGCAAGCGAGGTCAGCGCGAGTGCGAGCCTCGGCCTCGCGGTGCATGACTGCGGGGAGATGTCCGCAGAGGATCTGCTGCGCAACGCCGACTTGGCGATGTACCGGGCCAAGGAGATCGGACGGAACACCTACCAGCTGTTCGAGCCGTCGATGAACGTGACCGCCATCGAGCGGTTCGCACTCAAGAACGATCTCCAGAGGGCGATCGAGCGCGACGAACTGACCCTTCACTTCCAGCCGATCGTCGGGCTGGTCAACGGAGTGATCGTGGGCGCCGAGGCGCTCTGCCGGTGGACCCATCCTGTCCAGGGACCCATCGCGCCGGCTACCTTCATTCCGCTTGCCGAGGAGAGCAGCGCCATCTGCGGACTCGGCAAATGGGTGCTCAGGCAGGCATGTGCCGAGGCCAAAGCCTGGGCTGACGCAGGGCATGAGGGCATCGGCATATCCGTGAACCTGTCGCCCCGCCAGATGTGCGAGGAAGACCTCGCCGATGACGTTCGCGGTGCACTCGATGCGACCGGCCTGGACCCGCATCTTCTGACGCTCGAGCTCACCGAGACCGTCGCGATGCGAGACGCGCCCCGGCTGATCGGTGCGTTTCGAGAGCTGCGCGAGATCGGCGTGAGCATCGCGATAGATGACTTCGGCACCGGCTACTCATCGCTGGACTACCTGAAGCAGTTCCCGGTCGACGCACTCAAGGTGGATCGCGGCTTCGTGCGTGATCTCTGTGAGGATCCCGGGTGTTTCGCGATCGCGAGCGCCATAGTCTCACTCGGCCGGGCGCTGGGGCTGGAAGTGATCGCCGAGGGTGTGGAGACCGAGGCGCAACGTGAGGTGCTCGTGGGAGCTGCGTGCGAGCGCGCCCAGGGATTCCTGTTCGGCTGTGGCGTGCCAGCCTCGGAGTTCCGGGAGTTGCTTGCCGCAGGCCGCGCTCTTGGCCCCGTATGCGTCGGGCTGGGGAGTTAGGTGTCCGGGTTCGAGACACCTCCGTGGGATGGGATCGAGCGGCGTGTCTCCAGGCGCCGTCACCGCAGGAGGTACCGATTCATCGACCGGCGCCACGGCTTCGACCGTCGCAAGCGCTATCCGGTGCTCGGCACCATGCGCGACCACCCGTGGCTCGTCGTCTTCACGATCCTGCTCATAAACGCGCTCTCATTCGCCGACGGTTGGTTCACGGCGGCGGAGGTTGGGTTGGGCATCGCGCGTGAGGGGAACCCCGTGCTCGCCGCGGCCAACCGTGAGGGTCCGCTGATCGCCATCGCGGTGAAGTTCGGTGCGATGGCGGTAGTGAGCACCACGATCTGGCTCGGCCGACGCAAGCGCTCCATACTCGCACTGGCGCTTCTGGCCGTTGCGATCTTCGCCGGGTTGGTCGCCTATCATGCGGGTACGCTGCGCGGGCTGGGGTGGCTGTAGGGACCTACTCCTCGAACGGCGCGGCGTTGTCACGGAACGCGCCAGCCAGAGCCTTCTTGGTAACGGTACCCTCGCAGACCCCGATGCCGAGGTCGCGGACGCCGTGACTTCCACCGAACCGCCGTACCAGTTGTTCGTGGAGTTCGAGAACCTCCTCGACGCTGAGGAACCTCGGTGGTGCGTTCACAGTGCCAGCCTGCGCAAGAGGTCATCGTTCTCGTCCATGATGCGTTCAGATATCGCCTGCAGCCGCGCACGCCGCTCGTCAACCTCAGCGGCTGGCGTGATCGTGAGCGAGCGGCCGTCGGTGCTGATGATCACTTCCTCGTCGTCTCCCAGGTTGAGGAGCTCGAGGATCGCCTTGTCGATGACCAGCGCTCTGCTGTTGCCGTGCTTCACGAGTCTCTTGCGCATCGCCGTTGCACATCCCATCGGCCTCACCTCCACGCACGAGCGTAGAGGAATGTACTTACCGAGAGTATACCGATGTATCACCACAATCCAAACGCCCGGCAACGGAACCGTGCCCGGTGGTCGTCCGGCTTCGGTGTGCCGTACAATCACCGGGCACGAAGTTGGTGGCGTCTCGCCACACCCACCCGTCCGAGGGCGCGCCGCGTGAGCCGTCCGCGAACACTGGAGGTACACCTGCATGGCTAAGCACACCGTTACCCTGATCCCCGGTGATGGCATCGGGCCGGAGCTCACCACCGCGATGACGCGGGTGGTAGAGGCCACCGGCGTCGACATCGCATGGGAGGTCGCCGAGGCAGGCGCCGACGTGATGGAGAAGTACGGCACGCCGCTCCC
>CAZOSR010000125.1:0-6128 GCA_964582445.1 uncultured Coriobacteriaceae bacterium
AGGCCGCGCGTCATGAGGTAGTAGATCTCCTCGGCCGCAATCGGTGAGATGGCCGCCTCGTGGCTGAGCTCGGCACCGGGAGCCCCCTCGCTCGCAAGGTCCGGGATCGCCCACTGTGTGGAGCTCTCGGACTGCACGATGCCCCGGCAGTCCAGGTGCGCCTTGCAGCTGTTGGTCTTGCCCACGAGCCTGCCGCGCGAGTACACGATCGAACTGTCCAGGGAAACGGTGCGGGCCACGGCCTCGGAGCGTGATTCCTCGCCGATGAGTTGCGTTTCGCTGCCGAGGTCGATGTAGCTGTCATTGAGTCCGTACACGATCGAGTTGAAGACCGCCTTCGAGCGGGCGCCCACCAACTTCGCTACGGGGAACGACTGGATCGACTTGACCGGCTTGAGCAGGACATAGTTGTTCACGTACACGCCGTCGTCGTCTACGACGATGCCCGTGCGGGGCCGCACGCTGAAGTCCTCGGCCCAGTTGTGGATCATGGTGAACGTCAGGTTCGCATTCTTGCCAACGTAGAACTCGGAGATTCCGGCGTGCAGTCCCTCTTCCACGTCTGTGTGGATGTTGCACCCGGTGATGACGTTCGCTTCGGCGCCGTCTTCCACCACGATGATGTTGTGGACGTTCTGGCTGACGTTGCTTTCACTCACGAACAGGCATGCCTGGATGGGCTTCTCCACCTTGCGGCCTGCCTTCACGCGGATGAAGTAGCCCTCCGTCTGATGGAGCGCGGCAAGCGCAGTGTACTTGTCCTTGCCAGGATCCACCGCGCGCCACCAGTACTTCTCGATGAGCTCCTCGCCGTACAGCGCGAGCGCTTCCTCGGTGCTCATGATCTCGATTGCGTTGTCGAAAGCCTTCTCCACACGCTCGTAGATCGGAGAGCGGTCAAGCTGGAAGAAGCTCGCAGATCGATTGGTCTCGTCGGTGTCGAAGCCGGACATGAGCGCTGTTTCCTTGATCTGCCTCTGCAGTGAATCGAGCGAGGCGATCTTGTCATGCTCGGAGACGGTCTTGAACCGTGTGATGTCGATGTCGGGGCCGAGGGCGGCCGGCTTGTCCTTGGCGGCCTCTGCCGCCAGACGGATTTCCTCGAGGCGCTCGAGCGCCGTTGGGCTCAGCTGAATGTCTGGCATAGTTTGCACTCCACACACGCGTCGTAACCATGGCTGGAAATCTCTTCGATCAGGTCGAGCGGGTTGCCCTTGCAGGCGAGCCGGCCGCTATACAGCACGTGCGCCATGTCGGCGTTCACGTACTCCAGGATATGGCCGGTGTGCGTGATGATCAGCCCCGCACGCGTGCGCTCGGAGATGCGTCCCTCACCCTTGAGGAGGGCGTTCATCGCTCCGCCGACCACGGCGATGTTGTCCAGGTCGACGCCGCTCTCCGGCTCGTCAAAGAGCGCAAGGTCGGGCATCTGGGCCAGCAACTGGGCCATCTCCGAGCGCTTGGCCTCTCCTCCCGAGAAGCCCATGTTGACGTCTCGCTCCAGCATGTGGCCGAGGTTGAGCTCCTCATCGAGGGCTGCAACGGCGTCATCGTCGAGCTCGCCGCGTGCGGCCACGTCGATGACCTGACGGAGCTTGACGCCGCGAACGGCCGGCGGACGCTGGAACGCGATACCGATCCCAAGGCGTGCGCGCTCGTCTATCTCAAGCTCCGCAAGGTCGACGCCTTTGAACAGGATGCGTCCCTGCGTGATCGTGTAGCCAGGCATGCCGACGATCGTGTTGAGCAGGGTGGACTTGCCGCCGCCGTTGGGGCCGAGGAGCACGTGGGTCTCACCCTCAGCGATGGCGAGATCCACTCCACGAAGGATCTCCCTGCCCCCTACGGAGACGTGGAGGTCCTGGATATCAAGTAGTGCGGTCGAATCCTCGGAAGTCATCGGTCACCTCATCTCTCATGACGCGAGGCCGGACATGATCTCACTCGGATGCCGATCCACCGGAGCACGGATCCGAGAGTGCAAGCCTTCACACTGTAGCAGGATGCGCGCCAACAATATACCCCTAGGGGGTATACCATATGCGCGCAATCGCGGACGGCTTCGTGCAGAATGTGCGATATGGAACCGGTGGAAGATATCGCGCAGACGCAGCGCATGGCGTTCGTGGAGCGTGTCCGTGCGCACCACGAAACGAGCGGTCGTGATGCACTGCCGTGGCGTCAGACCACGGACCCGTATCGCATCCTCGTATCCGAGGTGATGCTGCAACAGACGCAGGTATCGCGTGTGGTGCCGAAGTACGAGTCGTTCATCGACGCCTTCCCAACAGTGGGGGCGCTCGCAGAGGCGCCCATCGAGCGGCTGCTCGCCGTGTGGCAGGGCCTCGGCTACAACCGCAGGGCGCTTGCGCTCAAGCATGCTGCCGGGGTGATCGTGACCGAGCACGATGGCGAAGTCCCGCGGACGCTCGAGGAGCTCACCGCGCTGCCGGGCATCGGCCATGCGACCGCAGCGCAGATCCTTGCATTCGCGTTCGATATCGGTGTGCCGTTCATCGAGACCAACATCAGAGCCGTCTATCTGCACGAGTTCTTCCAGGGCGCTGAGGACGTACCCGATGCGGCCATCATGCCGCTCGTGGCAGCCACGATGGACCACGAGCATCCCCGCGAGTGGTTCTGGGCGCTCCTTGACTACGGTACACACCTCAAGTCAAGGTTGCCCAATCCCTCACGCCGGAGCCGTCATCACGTGCGGCAGGGGCGCTTTGAGGGCTCGAACCGGCAGCTGCGTGGCCGTCTGTTGGCCGAACTCACCGCGCGGGCGGGGATGGGAGCGATCGGGGCGGTGGGCGTGGCGGACCTCGCCGCGACCACGGGCTTCGAGCCCGAACGGGTCTCCATCGCGCTTGAGGCGCTTCAGTCCGAGGGCTTCGTCGCTTCCTCGGCCCAGGGTTGGCGCCTCGCCTGAACGCCCAGCACCGCCGAGGCTTCCGCCTCAAGTACGCGCGCCGCCGCGTCAACGGCCATGCCGTGATCGGCTGCCACGCGGGCGGCGTCGTCGCTCTCCACCGCCAGGATCCGCTCGCCCGTGGGTAGGGTCCCCACCTTGAATCGGGCTATGCCCAGCGAGGTCTCCAGTTCGGCGACATCCCGCTCGGCGATCCGGCGGATGCAGGGGAGCGCGCGCACGCCCAGCGTGCCGGTCTCCTGCATGACGCGCTCTGCGAGCGCGGTTGCGCGTGCAGTATCGGCGAGCACGGAGAGCATGGTTGCGGCGCGCCCCTTCTTCATCACGATGGGGGTCAGCCACACGTCGAGCGCCCCGGCGTGACGCAGCCGCTCCGCCGCTGCCGCGAGCTCTTCCGCTGTCAGGTGGTCGATGTTGGTCTCCAGGAGGACCACCGCATCCTCACCTGCATCGCGCATCACCGGTTCGCCGACAAGCAGGCGTGCGACGTTGGGGACGCCGATCTCATGCGTCCCGCATCCGGTGCCCACACGGCGCACCACCATCGGCGGCACCGCACCGAATCCGCTGACGAACGCTCGCACGGCGGCGGCTCCGGTGGGGGTCGTGAGCTCGCCTCCGGCCGGTCCGGGGACTACCGGGACGTTCTCGAGGAGCGCTGCCGTGGCTGGTGCAGGGATCGGGAGTTCACCGTGTTCGGTCATCACCGTTCCGCCCCCCAGTGCGAGGGGCGATGCGATCAGCGTCTCGATGCCGAGTTCGTGCAGTCCAAGGGCGATTCCGAGCAGATCGACGAGCGTGTCTGCGGCACCGATCTCATGGAAGTGGACCGCCTCGATGTCGACGCCGTGGACCCGGGCTTCCGCCATGGCGAGTTCGCGCAGCGCTGCGAGGGCCGCGTATCGTGGCGATTCGGGGATCGGCGCACGTTCGATCAGAGCGCGCAGTCCTCGGAAATCGCGGCGCGGGGCGCTCTTCTCCCGAACGCGTACGCCTACGCCGCTGATCCCGGTCGATCCACACGGTGGCGTCTGTACCTCGATGCTGTCGAGGCCCATCGATTCGAGTGCCGCGATCAGCACGCCGACCTCGAACCCTGCGCTCACCAGCGCACCGAGGAACTTGTCGCCCGAGATCCCTGTTGAGCAGTCCAGGTAGCCGATCACGTCACGTCGCCGCTCTCACCGGAGGCGGCTGCCACCATCTGGTTGATGCGGCTCGCGATCGCGGCCGCACCGAAGCCGTTGTCGATATTCACAACCGACATACCGGAGGCGCAGGAGTTCAGCATTCCGAGAAGGGCCGCGAGCCCTCCGAAGCTGGCTCCGTAGCCGATCGAAGTGGGCACCGCGACGACCGGGCATGAGACCAGGCCCGTCACAAGCGAGGGGAGCGCCCCCTCCATGCCCGCGACCGCGATGACAACGTTCGCCTGCCGTAGCACTGCCGTGTGCGCAAGCAGGCGGTGCACGCCAGCCACCCCTACGTCGTAGATGCGGGTCACCCGGTTGCCCATGACCTCGGCGGAGATGGCGGCTTCCTCGGCAACCGCGTGGTCGGCGGTGCCGCCGGTGGTCACCACGACGTGGCCCACGGATGGTCGTTCAGAACGGCGATCGACGAGCAGCAGCCGTGGCGCCTCGAAGTAACGGGCATCAGCAGCGACCTGCGCGACCTTCTGGAAGTGCGATGCCGTAGCACGTGTGCCGAGGAACACGTCGCCGTGCTCCAGCATCTCGCGCGCGATGGCGCGAACCTGCGATGGCGATTTCCCTTCGCAGAAGACGACTTCGGCGAATCCGCAGCGCACGCCGCGGTGATGATCGACCTTGGCGTCTTCGATGTCCGCGAACGGCAGTTGTGCGAGAGACTCGATGGCCTCCTCGCTGCTGACCGTCCCAGATGCCACCGCTTCGAGCAGTTCACGCAGCCGCGTGGGATCCATGCACTGTCTCCTGTTCTCGTCCCCGCAGGGTACGCCGGTCTCACAATCGTCCTTCGAAGGTTATACACTGTTAAGACACACAGCGACGTAGGGAGCGGCCCTGAGGGTCTCTGACCACATGAGACATGTCGATGCGCCCGAGCGCCTCATCGTGTTCGGCCGTCTGCTCGCGTCCGTATTGCTCGTGGCGTCCTGGTACAGCGGTGGCGCTCCCTCGGGCCAACCGATCAGCCTGATCGCAGGAGGAGTCGCCTACATCGCGTGGACGGCCGTCTGGGCGGTGTGGGCGCGAGTGCGGCCAGGAGCAGACGTCACCAGGATGCTGGTGTGGACAGTACTCATCGATTCGATCGCCCTGGGGGCTATCTCGGCCTCGACGCGCGCTGCCGGGGATCCCTTCTATGCCTGGTACGTCACTGAGGCAGTGCTCTTTGCGCTCTCGCAGCGACGGCGGCACGTCTGGATCTTCGGTGGCCTGCTCGCCGCATCGCACATGATCGGCCAGGTGCTCAGGGGCAACGTCGGAGACGTGACCGACCTCGCGCTCTTGCTTGCGAGCTCCGGGGCGATCATCCTGCTCGGCTACTTCGTCTCGATCGTCCTGGGCGATCAGGAGCAACGCAGGCGCGAGATCGAGGAACAACGAGCCGAGGTCGAGGAGCTGAACGCGCGCCTGGAGCGCAGTATGGGTGAGCTGCGGGCCGTCACGGAGATCACCGAGCTCATTCACTCCACGCTCGAGATCGAGACCATCGGTCCCGTGCTACTCGACATCCTCGAGAAGGTCATCGACATCCCGACCGCATCTCTGTACGTGATCGACAAGAGCAAGCAGGAGACGTTGTTCTCGACCAGCAGCGTCCGCCCGGGCCCCGGGCGCAGTTTCTCGGGACTCGATCTTGCGGGTCCGCCGCCCACAGCCGACGCCACCGGAGCGTTCTCGTGCATCGAGCTTGTGGATCATGACGAGACGTCGGTCATCTTCTGCGCCGAGGAGCTCTCAATCGACGCTCTCCGCCGGGAGGACAAGGTCGTCCTGCAGGCCGTGGCCTCTGAGCTCGTGGTGGCCGTTGAGAACTCGCGTCTGTATCGCCTGACCAAGCGCCTCTCGATCACTGATGAGCTTACCGATCTCTACAACTACCGCTTCTTGCAGCAGCGCCTCGACGACGAGATCCATCGTGCCGAGCGCTACGACAAGCGGGTGTCGTTCCTGATGCTCGACATCGATGACTTCAAGCGCGTGAACGA
>CAZOSR010000126.1:0-6094 GCA_964582445.1 uncultured Coriobacteriaceae bacterium
GGCAACCCAGAACCGCCAGGTGGCGCACGGTCTCAGTGACGTCAGGGGTCTGCCAGTCGAGCCACGCGACTCGTATGTGATCGGGCTTGAGGCCGGATTCCGCGAGCCGCATCCGCACGCGCTGAATGAAGTAGTTCTCGGTTTCACCAGAGCCCGAGTAGCGCCGCACCCACAGGTCAGGTGCGCCGGGGCAGACGAGGGCGACGCCGATGCCGGATCGAGGGGTACCTCCCTCACACGCCAGCACGCGTTCGCAGAGACGATCCACCAGTCCTGAGTCATGCCATATCGAGGGCGCGAGGACAACGCGCGACGTCCCTGGGCGCTCATCGCTGTTGTCGAGCAGCGCCAACGCGCGATCCGTGGCGGCCGATTGGGGTGCTCCGAGCGGGACGACGGCAACACGGTCGGCTCCGGCTTGCACCAGTCCCGCGATCACGGTCTTCAGGTTCGAAGGGTTATGGCTGAACGCGAGTGCGATCGTGGGCGCGTTGCCAGGTGTCCACCCGGATTCGACCTTCTCGACCAAGGCGGTTGCAGTGGCAGTGCCGGGCGTTCTACCGCCGACAGCACGATAGCGGGTCTTCTCGGTGAGGAAGATGAACGGCACCGCGGTGAGGGGCAGGTCGATCTCGGCGCTCTCGGCAAGAAGGTTCTGTCGCAGTGCGACGACGCGCGGATCGTAGCGGTCGGGCTCAGCCGACGCCAGCAAGACGATTCCAGTATCGGCGACGCGAGAGGGGATCGAGATGGCTGAAGCCTGGGGCATGTCGGCAAGGTGCGGTATGGACGACGCAGCGATCGCGTACCCGAGTACGATGCCGGCAACGATGATGAGCACGGCCGCACCTATCGCGACAGCAGTGGAGTACGTCTGCGCGAGGATGCCGAGTGTGTAAAGGGAGACGACGAAGCCGCCGATACCCAGTAAGACGGTCAGTGTGGCGTACTGGCGGGGAAGCACCATCGCGGCCACCACACATGCACCGAACAGGAGACTGCCACCGAGAAGGGCGAGCCAAGAGAGCACGGGACCTCCTTTGTTCATCGATTACCATAGATGAACTCACGGGGAACCGCTACAGACCATTGACAACGATACCCCAAGGGGTATACTCACCACTGTAAGATGTCCTTACTGAGGAGGAGATTCCTTTGAGCGGTTCCGTACGTGAGATCACAGAGGGGCAGTTCCAGTCTGAGGTACTTGAGGCCGGCAAGCCCGTGATAGTCGATTTCTGGGCACCGTGGTGCGGTCCATGCCGCATGGTAGCCCCTGAGCTTGAGAAGCTCGCCGGCAAGGTCGGCGACTCGGTCGCATTCGTGAAAGTGAACGTCGATGAGGCTCGGGACGTGGCAATGCGTTACGGGATCATGAGCATCCCCACGATCGCCAAGTTCGAAAGCGGCAACCTTGTCACGCAGGTTGTTGGAGCCCGTGGTGCGGATGCGCTCGGTCGTGAGTTCGGGCTGGTCTAGGTCGGCAATGCCAACATACGAACTACACTGCAAGGTGTGCGGACACGAGTTCGACAGATTCCTGATGCGGTTGCTGAGGGAATCTGACAAGGTGTGTCCGGAGTGCGGGTCAACGCAGGTGGAGGCTGGAGTGGGTGGCGGCTTCGCTGCTCGGCCTGTGAGTACGAGCGGCGCGTGCGTTCCGCGCGGAGGTTTTGGCTGAGGGTAGCTGCAGGGTCCGTGTGGCCTACTCGGTATGGCGGTGGTCATGGATCTGACATATAGACGGGAAGGTCGTCTGACCTTCGCCCAGATGGTCGAGGCCGTCGAGCGTGCTGTGCGCTCGAACGGCTTCGACGTCGTTGGTACGCATGACCTCCAGGCGGCGCTCGGGGCCAAGGGGTTTCACATCCAGCCCCTTACAGTATTGGACATCGCAATGCCAGGCGGGCTTACCGACGTGTGCAAGATGCACGTCTACGCCGACGGCGAGGCGGTTTGGGTGAGCGCGGTACGTCCGGTCTCCGTGTGGAGTGAATCTGACGGGTACACCAAAGGTGAGATCGCGGACCTGGACGCGTCGGTGGCACAGCTCATCGACGCTGCGTGCAGCCTCTGAGGCATCGCCCGCGGGTCTACTGGACGCAGCTCGAGTACTTCAGGAACACCTTGATCGCCTCATCGATGAGTTCGTCGCGATCCTTGACGCTTTCGTCCACCAGGCAGGTCTTCATGGAGTGTCCGATGATGTGGAGACCCACCTGATTGAGTGCGGACTTGGCCGCCATGATCTGTGTGAGGACCGACTCGCAGTCCTTCCCGGACTCGATCATCGTCTGCAGGCCACGGACTTGGCCCTCAAGCCGCTTCAAGCGGTTGATGATCCTGCGGCGCTCATCTTCACTGGACAGGACATCGATCCCGGGTGTCTGCTTCATCATCAGGCTCCTTGCGCGCACGCTGTGCTGGCGTAGAATCGAGTGAATGTTCGGGCCTAATATACCCCTAGGGGGTATAGTCGGCAAGTGGGGGAGCGATGGGGTATTCGCGACAGAACACAGACAACGCCAGTCGCACTCGTGCGGTACGCCGCGTGCTGTGGTGGGTGCTGCTGCTCAACCTCGGCGTGGCGGGCGCCAAGCTGGGCTATGGAGTCCTCATCGACTCCGTCTCTGTCACGGCCGACGGGTTCCATTCGCTGTTCGATGGGACGTCGAACATCATCGGACTGGTCGGCCTCGGCCTTGCTGCACGTCCGGCAGACAGAGAGCACCCGTACGGCCACGGCAAGTACGAGACCTTCGCCTCCGCAGCCATCGGAGCACTCCTGCTCTTTGCGGCATGGCGCGTGGGTTCGTCCGCCGTCGAGCGACTCATCGACCCAGGCTCGGGACCGGCTGTGGATGCCACCAGCTTCGCGGTCATGCTGGTCACACTCATCGTCAACCTCGTGGTGACCACCCTTGAGCGGCGTGCGGGGAATCGCCTTGGAAGTGAGATCCTCAAAGCCGACGCGAGCCATACCGCCAGTGACGTGCTGGTCACGCTAGGCGTCATCGGCGGCCTGGTCGCCGTGCGACTCGGATACCCGATCGCCGATCCACTGCTTGGCATTCTGGTGGCCGTCTTCATCATCATGGCGGCGTTTCGCGTTCTGGCCAGCGCCGGTGGTTCGCTTGCGGACACGGCGCGGCTCGATCCCGCCGAGGTCGCAACACGCGTGCTTGAGATCGAGGGCGTTCTCGGTTGTCACGATGTCCGCACCCGGGGCAGTGCGAGCGAGGTCTACGTGGATATGCACGTTCAGGTGGCGCCGACGATCACCGTTGCCCAGGGTCACGCGATCGCCGAGCGAGTAGAGCACGCCATCGTGGAAAGCTACCCGGAGGTCGTGGACGCTATCGCGCATCTGGAGCCGCTCGACGAGTACCAGCAGCGCAAGACTCTCGAGCAGGAGCGGAGCGGGCTGTTGTGATACGACGTGCTCCTGAGAGCGCTGCAGGCCGCCGGTTTGAGGGGTATGCGCTCGTGTTGCTCGCCGCTTTGTGCTGGGCGGGCGGCGGGCTGCTGGCCAAGTGGCTGTTCTCCGTGCCAGGGCCCGAGAACGCAGGGTGGCCGTTCCCGCCACTGGGTATCGAGGTCGATCCGGTCGTGCTCTCGGCAGCGCGCGCCGCGGTCTCATCCGTGGTGGCCTTCATCTACCTGTTCTTCCGTAGGCGCGACCGCCTGAGCATCCGGGGTCGCGACATTCCGTTCCTAGCGGTGTTCGGCATTCTCGGCCTGGCGATGGTGCACTTCGCGTACTTCAAGACGATCTCGCTCACCGGTGTCGCCACGGCGATCCTGCTGGAGTATCTGGCGCCTATCATCGTGCTGGTGTTCTCCGTGACCCTTCTCGGCGAGCGGCTCACCCTGGCGCTGCCAACGGCGGTGATGCTCAGCGTCAGCGGTTGCGCGCTCATGGTCGGAGCGCTCGGCCCCGGGGGGCTTGTCGTGCCGCCGGAGGGGCTCTTCTGGGGACTGGCATCGGCGGTGTTCTTCGCCGGCTACTCGCTCATGGGCAAGTACGCGGCTTCCCGGTTCAGACCGTGGACTCTGCTCACGTACGGCCTCGGTTTCGCCGCCGTCTTCTGGCTCATCGTGCTTGGCGGTCCGGGGCCGATCATCGACCTGCTTGCCGATCAGCGTGCGGCGTTGGCGGTGCTCGCGCTGTCGGTGGTCAGCACGCTGATACCATTTGGCGCATTTCTGACAGCGTTGGGCATGATCGAGGCCACGCAGGCATCAGTGACGTCCACGGTCGAACCGGTCATCGCGGGGATCGTCGCGTGGTTCGTTTTCGGGGAGTACCTAGACGCACTGCAGCTTGTGGGGGCAGCCCTGGTCGTTGCGGCGGTCGTCGTGTCGCAGGCGAGCACACGCGTGCCGGCCGAGATGCCGGTGGTCGACCCTGATCCATCAGATGGTGGCGCGACCGGCGTATAATGCGCATGGTACGTTGTTTGCTACTACGCCGAGCCACGGAGGCCCCCCATGGACCTCGTTCAGCGGCCGGAACTCCGGCAAAAGGTCACCCTCTCGCCCCAGGTCTACCAGGGGCTGAACATCCTCGCCATGCCGGTTGTCGAGTTGCAGGCGCTTGTCGAGGCCGAGATGCTCGAGAACCCCGTGCTCGAGCTGGACGAGGATGAGTACGAGCAGACTGAGAACGATGATCGTGATGACACCGTCGACGGCGATGATGAGCGCGCGTGGGACGAGTGGTTGGACCAGTACGAGGATCTCGAGCACATGGACAGCTCCGGCCCTCGCGACCCCGGTATCGAGGAGGTCAACGCCGAGGAGTTCGTTGGCGGCGTGACTTCGTTCTCCGATCATCTTGTCGGGCAGCTCGCCATGCTCGACATCACGGAGGAGGTGGCTCTCGCCGCGCGCGCGATAGTCGGATCCCTCGACGAGGACGGATTCTTCGTCGGAACTGAGGAAGAGATCGCGGCCATTGCCGGCGTATCTCTCGAAACGGTATCGCTCGCGCTCGCTGCAGTGCAGCAGCTCGATCCTCCCGGCGTAGGAGCGCGCACTGTGATCGACGCGCTGCGCATCCAGGCAGGGATCGTGGGTATCGACACCCCGCTGGTACTCGGCATCATCGACGGGCACCTCGACGATGTGGCGGCGAGCCGCTATCGGAAGATCGCGAGCGCGCTCGGACACAGTGAGGAGTCGGTTCGCGAGGCAGTGGAGGCGCTTCGGATGCTCAACCCGCGGCCCGCGGGTGCGTTCTCGCCCGGCCCGGCGCCCTCATACATCATTCCGGATGTCACCATACGACGCTTCGATGACGAGTGGCTCGTGCTGCCCAATTCAGAGGCGGTGCCAGGTCTCAGGGTGAATGCCCGCTACCGTTCGATGCTTCGTTCGGGCTCATCTGCAGACGATGAGACACGCCGCTATCTGAAGGACAAGATCCGTGCTGCCGAGAGTTTCATGCGCAACGTCGATCGCAGACGTGACACCGTGAGCCGGATCACCGAGATCATCCTCGAAGTACAGCGGGACTTCTTCGAGGACGGTCGCGGGGATCTTCGTCCGCTTCGGTTGGAGGATGTTGCGGCGGAGATCGGCGTACATCTCTCCACCGTGAGCCGTGGCGTGACGGGTAAGTACATGGCCACGCCGTACGGGCTGTTCGAGTTGAAGCACTTCTTCTCCGGGGGTTATCGCACCTCGACGGGGATGGACGTCGCATCAACAACCGTGCGTAAGCGGATTCGGGAGCTCGTGGACGCCGAAGACACCGCAAAGCCGCTCTCGGACCAGCGTATAGCCGAGGAGCTCGCCGATCAGGGCGTGAGCGTCGCGCGCCGGACCGTTGCCAAGTACCGTGAGGAGCTTGGGATCGAACCGTCATGGGCGAGGAAGCGGCGATGAGTCTGCCGCACCGGGGAGTCTCATGGTCCACGCGTGAGTCTGGGAGTTCGGAGGCCTCCCGGAGCGATGTGCTGCTGGTCGTCTTCCTCCTTGCGGCGATCACGGCACTGCACCTGTTCACCAATGCGTCGCCAGAGACCATGGCGATGCACCTGCTCTACCGCAAGCTGTACTACGTGCCCATCATCTACGCCGGATTCGTGTT
>CAZOSR010000127.1:0-6089 GCA_964582445.1 uncultured Coriobacteriaceae bacterium
GATGCTGACGGTGTCTACGACGACATTGCGCTGTTCGAGGTCTCCGCCGCCGACAATCGCGGGCTCGCCTCGATCTCGTACCGGCTCGACGGAGAGGCGGCCGTTACGGTACCGGTGAGCGGCCTCTCGGCGAGTGCACCGGTCTCGGTCGCAGGTCTCGGCGAGCACACGCTCGAGTACTGGGCCACCGACGGCGGCGGCAACGACAGCGCCCGCGGTGTGGCGACGTTCACCGTGCTTGATGCCGCTGCGCCGACCGTCGGCTCCGATGCGCTCACCACGTACCGCGACACGGCCACGATTGCGATCAGCGCGTCGGACGATCGCGCGCTCGCGTACGTCTCGTATCGCATCAATGGTGAAGCGACCGTCACAGTGGAGGCTTCGACCGCCACAGCCACGGTGCCGGTCTCGATCACCGCGCTCGGCGAGTACACGCTCGAGTTCTGGGCCGTGGACGCGTCGGGCAATGGGAGCGGGCGCGCGTCGGTGAGCTTCGCGGTGCTCGATGGCACGGCGCCGATTGCCACGGTAGACGCCGTTGAGGAGTACGAGGATCTCGCCGTGCTGATCATCACCGCGACCGATGAGACCGCGCTCGGCTCGATCTCCTACAGTCTGGACGGCGCGCCGGTGGTCACACGGCCCAAGGCCGGCGTGCTCGGCATGCTGGCAGCCTGGACATCGGGCATCGGCGAGCACGTGCTCGAGTACTGGGCGACCGATGCTGCAGGCAACGAGAGCGTGCGCGGGACGGCCACGTTCACGGTCAAGCCGACGGACCTGCTGACCACGCCGACACCAGCGAGCGGGGTTCGCCGATTTGCCGGCGACGACCGGTACGGCACCGCTGTGATGGCATCGCTTGAGATGTTCCCGCAGGGCGCGGGGACCGTGGTCATCGCGAGCGGTGAGGACTGGCCCGATGCGCTCGGTGGCAGCGCTCTTGCCGGCGTCGTTGACGGGCCGCTGCTGCTGACACGCTCGAACGGCCTACCCGCCGAGGTGCGCGACGAGATCGTCCGGCTCGGCGCCACCAAGGTGTATATCCTCGGGGGTACCGGGGCCGTCTCGACGATCGCCGAGGCCGAGATCAGGGGTCTGCTGGGGGCCGCGAACGTGCGGCGCATCGGAGGAGCCGATCGCTATGAGACCGCGCGCCTCATCGCTGCCGAGGTGATCTGGCTGAAGGGTGGAGCATATGACGGCATGGCGCTGGTGGCCTCGGGTGGCACCTTCGCCGACGCTCTTGCGGCAAGTCCGCTTGCAGCCGCGAAGGGTTGGCCGATCCTGCTTGCGGAGCCCAATGGCGACGTTGACGTGGATGGCTCGATCACGAGTGCGGTGGTCCTCGGTGGGGCAGGTGCCGTGTCGCAAACGACGCTGGACGGTCTGATCGCTGCGCTCGGTGAGACACATGTCACCAGGATCGGTGGCGAGAGTCGCTACGAGACCGCTGCGCTTATCGCTGCCTACGCGGCGGATGAGGGTGCGTTGTGGGAGTGCGTGGGCATCGCCAGGGGGGATGACTACCCGGATGGCCTGGCGGCCGGTGTTGCCATCGGTGCTCGAGATGGGTTGTTGCTGCTCACACCGCGGGAGTCGCTTGACCCGAGCGCACGAGCGGCGCTGGCGGCGAATACGGACTCGATCGAGTCCGTGTACATCGCCGGAGGCGAGGGCGCGGTCTCGGCCACTGTTGAGGCAGCTGTGCGCGCGGCGCTTGGTCTGGAGTAGGGGAGCGCGCATCGGGCAGGCCGCAGATGCCGTCTGTGTGTCAGTGCCCGCTGCTATACTGTGGACACTGGCATACCCCGATGAAGGGAGCACCCGTGAAGTTCATCATCCGGATGCTTATCAGTGCTGCCGCGATCTTCGGCATCGCCTACTTGTCTGATGGTTCCCTGCTCCAGGTCGACGCGTTCTGGCCATCCGCCGTGCTGGCTGCGGTAGTGCTCGCGCTCGTCAATGCGATCGTGAAGCCGATCGTGCATGTGCTGTCATTGCCCGTAACGATCCTGACGCTCGGGTTGTTCTCGCTCGTCATCAGCGCGGCGATGCTCTACATCGTCGCCTGGGTGGTCGACGGGGTCTCCACAACCGGCTTCTGGCAGACGCTGGTCTCGGCGATCATAATCGCTGTCGTCACGTCGGTCGGCACCTCCATCGTCGACAAGAAGAAGTAGCGGCGGCGCTCCGATGGAGGACACCATCGACAGCAGGTCGGCCGGACCTGAAGAGGAGCGCGATCTCGTGCTCATCACCGGCATGTCTGGCGCCGGGCGTACCGAGGCGATCCACACCTTCGAGGACCTCGGCTACTTCTGCATCGACAACCTTCCGCCGGCGCTCCTCGGCCAACTGGTGGAGCTGGCGGCACTTCCTGGGAGCCGCATCCAGAAGGTCGCTGTGGTGTGTGATGTGCGCGGTGGCGCGTTCTTCGAGGAGCTGATGTCCGCCATCGCGCAGCTCGAAGCACAGGGCGAGCGCCCGCGCATCCTGTTCCTCACGGCAGACGACCGCACGCTCATCCGCCGCTTCAAAGAGACCCGCCGACGTCACCCTCTTGCCGAGATGGGTTCGGTCGCGAGCGGCATCACCGAGGAGCGGCGGTTGCTGCAGGCCGTCGAACAGCGTGCCGATTTCAGCGTCGATACAACGGAGCTCCCGCCCCAGGACCTCCGCGGGCTCATTCGCGAGGAGTTCGCCGCCACAGGGCACGTCGAACAGCTCACCGTGACCGTGTCGTCGTTCGGTTTCAAGTACGGGGTGCCCATCGATGCCGACATCGTGATGGACGTGCGCTTCCTGCCCAATCCGTACTACATCCACCGCCTACGCACCAAGACGGGGCTGCAGCGTCCGGTCCGCGAGTTCGTCTTTGAGAAGCCTGAGACGAGCGTTTTCCTGGACCGCTGGCTGCCGCTCCTGGAGTTCCTCCTGCCCAGGTACCTAGCTGAGGGCAAGACCGCGCTTCATGTCGCGCTGGGCTGTACGGGGGGTATGCACCGCAGCGTCGCTCTGGCTGAGCACACTGCCGGGTTCATACGCGGCCTCGGCTATACGGTGACCGTATCGCACCGGGACATCGCCCGCGACAAGGCGCGGTCATGACGCCTCGCTCGGCTGTCGCGATAGGGGGAGGCACCGGCCTTCCGCTCGTGTTGCGTTGCCTCCTGGATGCGGGATTCGATACGACTGCGGTTGTGACCATGGCCGATGACGGCGGCTCCTCGGGACATCTGCGTCGCGAGCTGGGCATGCTTCCACCAGGCGACATCCGCAACTGCCTGGTGGCTCTCGCCGACCCCGGCAATCCGCTCGCGCACGTCTTCCAGTATCGGTTTGCAGCCGGTGAGGGCTTGGCGGGTCACGCCATCGGCAATCTGATCATCGCCGCGCTTGCCGACATCGAGGGAGGTTTTGCCGAGGCCGTGGCGGCTGCGGGTGATCTCCTCGGCGTCCGTGGCCGGGTCTTCCCATCCACGCTTGCCGATGTGGTCCTCTCGGGTCGGGATCATGCGGGGAACCTGGTCATCGGGCAGGCGAGCGTGGCCGAGACAGACGGTCCGATCGCGCGGGTGTGTCTTGACCCCGCACCTGCGCCGGGGTATCCACCCGCGCTTGATGCCATACGTGAGGCCGACATCATCATCATCGGCCCGGGTAGCCTGTTCACGAGCATCATCCCGAACTTCCTTGTCGGAGGCGTGCTCGACGCGCTTCGGTGGAGCAACGCGACCGTCGCATACGTGTGCAATGTCGCTAACTTGCGTGGCGAGACCGCTGGCATGGACGCCGCCGACCATGTCGATGCACTCATCGCACACGGTTTGGAAGAGTCGATCGACGTGGCCATCGCCGACGTTCCGGCTCCGGGGACCCGCGAAGTCGAGGTCGCCTGCGGTCCCGCCCAGATCGACCGCATCACGGCACACGGCATTCGTGTGGTTACCGCCGATCTCGTCGATCCTGCCGTCCCGGCGCGCCATGACAGCGGTCGCCTGGCCGCCGTGCTCACGGGGGTGTGGTGATGTCTTTCACTGCGGAGGTCAAGGAAGAGCTGGCGCGCATCGAGGCATCCAAGCCGTGTTGCGCTCACGCCGAACTGTCCGCCCTCATCCGGGTCGAGGGGACGCTGCATTTCACGGGTGGCGGCACGATGCGCCTGGAGATCGCTACAGAGACCGCACCTGTGGCGCGAAAGATCATCAAGTTGCTTCACAGTACCTATGACCTTCGGACGGAGCTCACCGTGCGCCGTTCGGTGCTCCACCGTTCGAACAACTACCTCATCACGGTTCTGAGTCAGCCGGGTCTGCAACCAGCGCTGACGGATCTTGGCATCCTGGACACATCGCACGCACCTCTCTACGAGATTCCTGCTCGTCTCGTGAAGAAGGACTGCTGCGCGGTGGCCTACCTGCGCGGCGTCTTCCTCGGTGGCGGGTTTGTGGCCGACCCTCATGGCGACTTCCACTTCGAATTGACCGCCGATACCGAGACGATCGCCCATGAGCTCGTCTCGCTCATGGCCCGTTTCGACATACACGCACGCGTCACGAGCCGCCGCGGGCTCTACACGGTCTATCTCAAGGGCGCTGAGCCCATCGTCGATTTCCTGGCGCTTGTAGGCGCTCACAGGGCACTTCTTCGTACAGAGGACGTGCGGATCCTCAAAGAGATGCGCAACGACGTGAACCGTCTGGTGAACGCCGAGACAGCCAATCTGCAGAAGACTGCGGCTGCCGCCGCCAGCCAGGTCGAGGGCGTGCGAGCCATCGAGCGTTCGCGAGGGCTGGACTCGTTGCCACCTGCGCTTCGCGAGATCGCGTCGCTCAGGCTCGAACATCCCGAGGTCAGCCTTCGCGAACTCGGCGAGTTGGCCGATCCGCCGCTCTCGAAGTCCGCTGTCTACCACCGCATCCGTCGTCTGGAAGAGCTCGCGAGCGAGGTCTAGGGGTAGGTACTGATCGAGGGCGGGCAACCGCTCTCCGGACTGCGCCAATCAGGTACTATGCTAGGCGGGCCATCCGGTCCGGCAATCGACAGCGTTCGGTCTCGAGGAGGGGTACCACGTGACGATCCGGGTAGGTATCAACGGTTTCGGCCGCATCGGTCGGCTTGTGTTCCGTGCGTGTGAGAGCGATCCGGCGATCGAGGTCGTGGCGGTCAACGACCTCACGGATGCTGCAACGCTCGCACATCTACTGAAGTACGACTCGGTCCACAAGGTCTTCCCGCACGAGGTCGTTGCGGGCGAGAACACATTCACTGTCGATGGCCGTGAGGTCAAGGTCATGGCCCAGCGGGATCCTGCGCAGCTGCCGTGGGGCGAACTTGGCGTTGACATCGTGGTCGAGTCCACCGGGTTCTTCACTGATGCCACCAAGGCCGCAGCGCACCGCGATGCGGGCGCGAAGAAGGTCATCATCTCGGCTCCGGCCAAGAACGAGGACATCACCGTCGTCATCGGCGTGAACGATGCCGACTACGATCCCGCCAAGCACCACATCATCTCCAACGCGTCGTGCACCACCAACTGCCTCGCACCGTTTGCGAAGGTCCTGCGCGACAGCTTCGGCATCAAGGCCGGCTTCATGAACACTATCCACAGCTACACCAATGACCAGAACATCCTGGATCTGCCACACAAGGACCTCCGCCGCGCGCGTGCCGCGGCGATGTCGATGATTCCTACGTCGACCGGTGCCGCCAAGGCGATCGGCCTGGTACTGCCCGACATGAAGGGCAAGCTGGATGGCATGTCCGTGCGCGTTCCCACGCCGGATGGCTCGGTCGTGGACCTTGTGGCCGAACTCGAGACGCCGGTCACCAGGGAGCAGATCAACGACGCCATGAAGGCGGCCGCTGATGGCCCGATGAAGGGCATCCTCCAGTACTGCACCGATCCGATCGTCTCGATCGACGTGGTGGGCAACGCCCACTCTTCGGTCTTCGACTCGCTCCAAACCATGGTCATGGGCGGGGAGGGCACGTTCGTGAAGTGCCTCTCGTGGTATGACAACGAGTGGGGCTACTCCAACCGCGTGAAGGACCTCATCAAGATCGTCGGCTAGGCCGGCACC
>CAZOSR010000128.1:0-6066 GCA_964582445.1 uncultured Coriobacteriaceae bacterium
ACCTGCTCTACCGCAAGCTGTACTACGTGCCCATCATCTACGCCGGATTCGTGTTCGGGTGGCGGGGTGGTCTGCTCACCGCAGTGGTAACGGCCCTCATCTTCGGCCCGCATGCACAGATGTCGATGGGTGGATTGGTGGGACCGAAGGTCGACAATCTCTACGAGATCGTCATGTTCCTCGCCGTTGGCTTCCTCTTCGGCTGGCTCCGCGACCTCGAGGAGCGCAAGGCTCGCGACTTGCGCACAGTGAGCCGTGAACTGGAGGGCGCGTATCACACGCTTGAGGAGCGTGCCATTCAGCTCGTGACGATACAGCACTACACGCAGGCGATACTGCAGTCCATCACGTCCGGTGTCATCACCGTAGGCCCTGACGGGTCGGTCGCAACGGTCAACACAGCTGCCGAGCGGGCGCTGGGGATGCGCGAAGCGGACATGGTGCCACGCCGCCTCGGTGTTCTCTTCGCGGACGACGGCGGCCTCGAACTCGAGCTTCAGCAGGTGCTGCGCGGTGTGGCACAGCGGCGCGTTGACGAGATGACGCTACGGACGACGAGCGGGAAGACACTACATGCCCGCGTGTCTATCGCGCGCATGCGTGATGACGACGGCCGCATCCTCGGTGCCGTGGTGAGCATCGAGGACGTCTCCGAGGTCAAGGCGCTCACGGACCAGCTCATCCGCGCCGACCGGCTTGCCGCGATGGGTGAGCTCACTGCCGGTGTCGCCCATGAAGTCCGCAACCCGCTCGGCATCATCAAGGCCTCGGTCCAGTTGGCCGAGGAGTCGGGTGGAGATCCAGCTCGTACCGCCGAGGTCATGCGGGTGATCAGGCAGGAGATCGACCGGCTAGACCGAGTGATCAAGGCACTGTTGGACTTTGGCCGTCCGTCGGCACCAACGCTGCGAACGACCGACATGCGATCGGTGCTCGATGACGTGGTGCTGTTCACCAGCCGCTTTGCAGAGCAAGCGCATGTTGAGATCCAGACGGCATACGACCTTGCCGATCTCACGGTATTCGCCGATGCCGACCAGCTCAAACAGGTCTTCGTGAACCTCGTCTCCAACGCTGTACAGTCGATGGACGGCGTGGGCGGCGCGTTGCGGCTGAGTGCGTGGAGGGACCGCGAGTACGTTTACGTGTCGGTTGCTGACAACGGTCCCGGTATGACGCCCGACGTCATGGAGAAGGTCTTCGACCCGTTCTTCTCCACACGCGATGCCGGCACAGGGCTTGGCCTCACCATCGTGCATAGGATCATCGACCAACACGGGGGCAGGATCGAGATGGTCAGCCGACCCGGAAAGGGCACGACCTTCACAGTCGTGCTGCCCGCTGAGGGAACAGGAGCCAACTGATGAGGGATCGCGTCCTGATCGCGGACGATGAGAAGAACATGCGCTGGGTGCTCAAGCAGGCGCTCGAGGCCGAAGGGTACGAGGTCATCGAGGCGGCGGACGGCAAGGAGGCTCTCACGGCCGTAGCTGAGCATGAGCCACACATGGTCATCTTGGATCACAAGATGCCTGCGCCCGATGGCATGGAGGTGCTGCGCAGACTCCGCGCGAAAGGCCACCGGTTCCCCGTGATCATGCTGACCGCTCATGGCAACGTGCAGACAGCAGTCGAAGCGATGAAGGCGGGTGCGAACGAGTACCTCACCAAACCGTTCGATCTTGAGGAGCTGAAGCTCAGTATCGAGAAGGCGCTTGCCGTCGAGGCCCTTGCTGCCGAGGTAGACAGACTGCGCGAGGAGCTTGACCGCGATTGGGAT
This sequence comes from uncultured Coriobacteriaceae bacterium, assembly GCA_964582445.1. Taxonomy (GTDB): domain Bacteria; phylum Actinomycetota; class Coriobacteriia; order Anaerosomatales; family Anaerosomataceae; genus Anaerosoma. The sequence goes on from CAZOSR010000128.1 coordinate 1,781, forward strand.
GTGGAGGGCATCGTCGCTGCGGATCCGACGATGCTGGAGCTGCTCGGCACCGTCGAGAAGGTCGCACCGACCGCTGCGACCGTCATGATCTACGGCGAGTCGGGCACCGGCAAGGAGCTCATCGCGCGGGCCTTGCACCGGTTGTCCGATCGCGCAAACAAGCCGTTCGTCTCCATCAGCGCCGGTGCGCTTCCGGAGACGCTGCTTGAGAGCGAGCTTTTCGGCTACGAGAAGGGAGCGTTCACCGGAGCCCTTTCGGCCAAACCAGGTCGGTTCGAGATGGCGAACGGCGGGACCCTCTTCCTGGACGAGATCGGCGACATCTCCGCTGCGGTGCAGGTGAAGCTGCTGCGAGTGCTTCAGGAGCGTACCTTCGAGCGACTCGGAGGTACCAGGAGCATCGAGGTCGATGTACGCGTCGTCGCGGCCACCAACCGTGACTTGCAGCAACTGATTGCAGATGGGACGTTCCGGGAGGATCTCTATTACCGTCTCAACGTCGTGCCACTGACGGTGCCCCCGCTCAGGAAGCGCACCGCCGACATCGCTCCGCTTGTGGCCCACTTCATGGACAAGTTCAGGGCGGGGACACGTACGATCTCCCCGCAGGCTATGGAGGCGCTCGTCGCGTATCAGTGGCCGGGGAACGTTCGCGAACTGGAGAACACCATCGAGCGGGTCACCATCCTGTCCCATGGCGACACCATCGAGGCCGACGATCTCCCGGCCGAGGTCCGTTCGGGTATGGGCGCTGTTGATGCGGGCAGCCGGTGCTTCGTGCTTCCTGAAGACGGTGTCGACCTCGAAGAGACCGAGCTCGAGTTCATCCGCCAGGCACTCGATCGAGCAGGTGGCAGCAAGCCGAAGGCAGCCAAGCTCCTCGGCCTGACGACGCGGACACTGGAAGCCAGGATGGAACGCTTCGGGCTGTAGCGGCCAGATGGGCCTGGCCTCGCCTCGCTTCGTTGGCACGCTGATTGCACCTTGTCGTGCGTCACGCATCCGGCGTACGGAGTCACCCGGTGAAGCGCATCCGGCCCTATGGAACGCTCGTCGCACTAGCGGTGGCGCTCGCTGCGATCACGGCGACGACCGTCATAATGGTCAACCACGCAGACCAGCATGGCACGTCGGTCACCGTGACTCACGCGGGCGCCGCGGTGCTCACGATGTCGATTGCTGTCGTGGTGATCGCAGGAAGAGCGTTCGTGCGGCAGGTTCGGCGGGAGCGGGATCGTGACGGCCGATTGATGGAGCGTCGCGAGTGCCCGGCGTGCGATCGTGAGGTTCACGGCGCATGGCGGATGTGTCCTTACTGCGGCGCGCTGGTGGACGAGGATCGAAACGGGGAGGTCCCCGCATGACGATGGTCACGAACCGCTTCAGGACGACCGGCATGCACTGCCCGTCGTGTTCCATGCTCATCCAGATGGATATCTCGGAGCTTCCAGGCGTCACAGAGGTGACATCGGATCACCGAACGGGGCTCACGGAGGTCACCTATGACAGCAGTCTGGCCAGTCCTGAGGGGATTGCGGCCGCGATCATCAAGGCGGGGTACGACGCTGAGGTGCTCACGGAGTAGGTGGACCCTGCCAGGCTGGACGGAATATACCCCCTCGGGGTATATTTGGAGTCGAAAGCTTGAGACGCCGAAGGGGGTTGGATCGTGAGCGAGACCGCATCGTTGTTCGCCGCCCTGGGAGCCGGGTTCATCACGTTCCTGTCACCCTGCGTGTTGCCGCTGATCCCGGGCTACATCGCCTTCATGACCGGCATGTCCACCGCCGAACTCACCTCCGAGGACCGCAAGGTGTCGGCGATCCTCGTTCCATCTTTGCTCTTCGTCCTGGGTTTCAGCATCGTCTTTGTCGCGCTCGGGGCATCCGCTTCGGCCGTGGGATCTTTCCTCGGCCAGTACAGCGGGGTTCTGGAGAAGGTTGCCGGTGCGATCATCATGCTGCTCGGATTCTTCATGCTCGGCATCATCAAAGTGCCGTGGCTCTATGGAGAGGCCCGCTTCGAGATGCACAAGGCCAAGCGTTTCGGCAGCTTCGCCGCGCTTCTCATGGGCATGGCCTTCGCGTTCGGGTGGTCTCCGTGCGTTGGGCCGGTGCTCGGCTCGATCCTGATGGTCGCCGCCAACAGTGCTGAGGTCGGCAGGGGTGCGCTGTTGCTCGCCGTCTACTCGCTCGGACTTGGCGTGCCGTTTGTGTTGGTCGCGCTGCTTCTCGGGCGTGTGAAGCCGGTGCTGAACTGGCTTAACCGCCACTCGCTCGTGATCAACCGTGTCGCTGGCGGCATCCTGATGGTGCTCGGCCTCCTGATCTTGACGGGCCTGATCGGTCCGGTAGTGGGCTGGCTGTCGATGTTCATTCCGAAGCTGGGTGGCTAGCAGACGCGTTGCCGCATGAGTCGCCGTGCTCTAGCATGGGTCTTCGGAGCGCGGGTACTCTGGAGGCCGCATGAAGGCGCGCGAGCGCTTCACACTCACCAACCGCTTGCTGGTTCTTGCGGCGCTCATCGTCGTAAGCACTACGGTGCTGCTCATCGGCACGTCCGCCGCGGGTGTGTACAACATGGCCTCCCGGCAGATATCCGCCAGACACGCGGCCTACGGTGATGTGCTGGTAGCTCGTATCGGGAATCGGATCGCTTCGATCCATGCGGAGATGCGCTCAGCGGCCCTTGACCCCTCGCTCGTAAGCGACGAAGAGAGCCTGGTGAGGAGCGCTCTTGCGGGAATCTCGCTTGACGATACCGGGTTCATCGAGGGTGCCGCTTTGCTCCGGGAGCCCACCTCCACGCCAGTGGCATGGCCGAACGAGACTCTCGATTCGGAGTCGCTGTCAGTGCTCCAGGCGCTTGATCGCCCTGATGACTTCGGCGCCATCATGTGGATTCCGCCATCGGGTGAAGCCAGGGGCGGTCTGTGGGCGGTCCACAGTGTCCCCGTGCCGGACGGCGCGCCACGGCTCCTTGCGGTGAGAGTGCGCACATCGCTGATCGAGGGGGAGCTGGCGAGCACGACCGAGCTACCCGGGAGGCCCGTGGTAGTGGTGTTCGACGGGTCAGGCTCGCCGATCTTCGCCAACACGCCTCTTTCCACACTCGATGTTGCAGCTGTGCGGTTCACTCCCGATGACGTCTTGCAGAACACAGGACGGGTCACCATCGAAGCGACCGACACCATCATCGGCAGCTACTCGGCGATACCCGACCCACATGATCTGCAGTGGCGCGTGGGCATCTTGGAGCCGGAGTCACGAGCATGGCGGGACACGTGGACGGCGCTCAGGCCCGGGCTGTTCGGCTGGATTGCGGCGCTTGGCATTGCGCTCGCGGGTGCGCTGTCGGTCGTCAACCGTTCGACACGTCCATTGCGGCAGTTGGAGAGACGCGCCCGTGCCATCGGCGCAGGAAGCCGCTTGGACCCCGAGCCGGTCACGGTTGATGACGACATCGGACGGCTCCTCGATGCGTTCAACTCGGTGGTCACCCGGTTCAACCGGCTCACCGACTCCGTGGAGCTCCTCGCACGCACTGATGACCGCGAGGACCTCTTCGCGCATGTGGCGGCATCCGTGGCTCAGATGTACGAGCCGGCAGAGGTCGACGTCCTCATGTTCTCGGAGGAGGGGGACCTTGACCTCGTTTCGGCGCACGGCGCACTGGCGGGCCGTGGCGGTGAGCACATCTCAGTCCGACCGTCAGGGTGGCTGGCCGAGTGTCTCGCGGCCGGCACGCCTGTCTCGGCCGTCCACGATCCTGACGACGCTTTGTTCTCGTTGCACGGTAGCAGCGCACTCGCAGGCATGGCCGCTCCTCTGTGGGCTGGCAGCGATTGCGTGGGCATCGTCGCAGTCTTCCGTGGGGATGAGAGCGCGTTCACTGAGGCCGAGCGCGAGACGCTTCGCTCATTCGTAGCGCAGGCCGCGGTCGCCCTCCAAAACGCACGTCTCTTCGACGAAGAGCGCCGCTCCCGCACAGAGGCTGAAGCGCTGAGAGAGATCGCGGAGCGAGCCGCCTCTCCTGTCGACGTGGATGAGACGCTCCGCTATGCGGCAGAAGCTCAAGCGGAACTGCTCGGGTTCGAGGACTCGGGCATTGTGATCCTCGATGATCCTGCACTCTACGGGCTCGAGGAAGGCCAGGACGCCGGCAGTCCTCTGTGGGCGGCAGCATGGCAGAGCATCGGCGAGGCGGATGCAGTGGTCGAGCCGGTGTACGCATCCATTGATGACGCTACAACAGAGATAAGTGCGGCACTGATGGCCGACGGTGCG
>CAZOSR010000129.1:0-6049 GCA_964582445.1 uncultured Coriobacteriaceae bacterium
CCATCCGATCGAGCGTGCGTGCCCCTGCGCGCGACCGTCGGTCTTGCTGGAGTGTCCCGTGTCACCGGCGAGGGTGTCAAGGCAGACGCACCTGAGGCGGGTCGGCCTGCCGGGTCCTACCGATGCAGAAGGGCGCCCGCATCGCGGACGCCCTTCCGGCGGGACTGATATCGGGGGGAATCGATTTCAGTCACTGCTGGCTTCGGTTTGCACACACTTCGCGTACTTGTAGGCACGCTTGTGCTGGTGACGCGCAAGCTTCTCCGCCCACTCGGGGGACTGCGCCTGGGTCATCTCGCCGGCCTGGTACTTGGCCTGCGTCTGGGTCATCTCGCCGTTCTGGACCCTCACCATCTCGCCGGCCTGGTACTTGGTCTGTGCCTGGACCATCTCGCCAGACTGTGTCTGGCTCGCTTCGTACGAGCGAAGCCTGAGTTGGACGGCCTCATCAGGACACTCGGTACATACTCCGTCCTGGAGCCGTTGCTGGCTTTGAGTCGCAGCCAATGCGGGAGTGGCGATCAGCGCGAAAGCCGACACCATTGCCACCACCACAAGAGTCCACCGCTTCATGAAACACACCTTCCTCCGGGCTGATGGGTCACACACCTACAAGAACGGGTCTGTCGGCACCGGGGTTACGGGCGGATACGACCGGATTACGTGCACGGTGTGACGTTTGACGGGCGACGTCCTAGCGAGAGCCTGGACTGCCGCTCGTCTCGCCCGACTGTGTTGGGGCTGTCGACCCGCTGGTGTCCTGCTGCCCGAACTCGCGGTACGGGGCGGCTTCAGTTCCACTGTCGTCACCCCGATACGGGGACTCCTGCCCGCCGCTCACGCCGGTCGTGCCCTGCTTCCCGGGGGATGACACGGCGTCATCTATCGCCTCGCGCGTCTGCACCGGGGCGTCAGCGCCGTGCTCGCGGATGCGGTGTGCCTCCTCCTCGCCCAGCGTTCCTTCGGCCGGTGTTGCCTGGCGCACCGCCTCACGGAGCGCGCCGAGCGACTCCTCAACAGCTTCCGGTTCCGAGCCCTTCCGGGCCAGACGGGCGGTTTCAGCAGCGCGGCGGGCTGCGATGCCCACAAGCACCCGGTTCTCCAGCCTGCCCGGGGGCAGTATCGAGACGGCTGCGTTCTCGGCGGCGATCTTGACACCGTAGAGCGGATCGCCGGGGAGCGAGCGATCAGCCGCATAGGCAACACCGCTGCCCAGCACAGCGAACGCGGTAGCGGCAGCTGCCACGCGATGCGATGCGAGTACGATCAGGCTGCCGCGCCGACTCGCACGGACCTCGCCCATGACATGCGTCTTGATCGCCGCACGCGCGTCATCGCTCAGCGGCTCCGCAGCCCTGCCAAGAGCCTCGCTGAGATCGCCTGTTAGCAGATCGTCGTCACGCACCATCGTGTTCGCCTTCTTGAAGTAGCCGGGCAAGCGTCCTGACTGCCCGGTGCTGCAATGCCTTGATAGCGTTCTCGTTCTTCCCGAGTGCGTTGGCCGTGTCCTTGAGGCTCATGTCCCACCAGAATCGCATGGCGATCACCGCAGCCTGTTCGTCGGTCAGCATGCCAACCGCAGCACGCACTCGCACCGCCTCGACCGCCGCGATCGCAGCGATATCCGCTGGCTCGACGGTCTCTTCCGTATCGGGCGGCTCCTCGGTCGGTACCGGGCGACGCGCTTTCCGGCGGTACTCATCCACGACAGCGTTCCGCGCGATCCTGAACAACCACGCCGAGAACGGAAGCCCGCGGTCGTCGTATCCGCCGATCGCCTCCCACGCTTTCAAGAAGACCGTGGCGGTCAGATCCTCGGCGTCGTGTGTGGAATCGACCCGCGAGCGGATGAACGCATAGACCCGGTCAGCGTACTCGTCGTACAGCCGACCGAACGCCTTGGTGTCACCGCCGCAGGCTCGACGCACCGTTCGCGCCAGGCGCCGCTCGGTCAGATCGGTCGATCGCTGTCCATTCGGTAGTGACAACGCAGAAGGCCCCTTACGCGTTACTGGGACACCCGGTGAGCGTCCACCAGGTCACTGAAAGGCATCATAGCGGCAGCAACGTGAGCGCGCCGAATCGGTTACGGCACGGTCATGGGGCCGGTGATGCCCGATCGCAGGGAGTCGAAGCCTATCCGCAGCCGCCGGGGACGGCGCACGGGGCGGCGGGTGACTTCCCCGCAGAAGGTGGCACCGGGATCGTCCGTGCCCGCTCGGGATGCAAGATGCACGTGAGGTCCTCGGCCATGTAGTCGCCCTCGCGCTGCCACGCCTTGGCACGGCAGCCGCGGCAGATGCGCGAGTACTCGCACGCTTCTGGTGCGCAGATGCCGCCGGACTCCTGCAGGTCGATCTGGTACAGGGCCTCCGTGGCCTCGGCAAAGCTCATCTCGCGGATGTTGCCCACTGTCCAGTCCTGGGCGAACTGGCACGGCATGACGTTCCCCTCCGAGCTGAGGTTCATGTGGCCCTTGCCCACGGGGCAGGCGCTCATGATCTTCAGGCGCTCCAGGCCCTTGCTCACGTCCACGCCGTGCTCGATGAAGCGCTCGGCGATGTAGGGGATCACCGAGGGAAGCGCTCCCACGTCGTATTCGAACTTGAGGTCGGGGTTCAACATATCCTCGACGATGAAGTCGGCGAGCTCGCGCCACTGCTCCACACTGACCCGCGAGTCGTCTTCGCCCTCGCTGCGTCCGGAGGTGATGAGGTCGCAGATGTAGATCATGCCGCAGTCGTTGTCTTTGGCCATCTGGATGATGTTGAAGATGTGCGGCCACGTGTCCCGGGAGAGCGCGGTCTTGAGCACCACGCCTACGCCTTCGGCACGGAGGGCCTTGATCGCGCGGAGCACCCGGGCGTGCGTTCCGGGGACGCCCACCATCTCGTCATGGAACTCGGCTGGGCCGTACATGGACGTGGCGATCCAGCGTACGCCGTACTCCTTGAGGCGCTTTGCGGCAGCTTCGTCGATCATCGTGCAGTTTGTGGAGATCGTGGGGCGGACGCCCTGCCTGTTGACCTCGGCGAGTATCTCCCAGAAGTTGGGCCTCATCATCGGTTCGCCGCCGGAGAGGAACACCACAGGCACCCCCGCTTCACCCATCCGGCGGACGATGTCGATTGTCTCCTCATCGGAGAGTTCCTCGGGAAGAACATGCGCATCCGCAGACATATAACAGTGGTTGCAGAGCAGGTTGCAGCGGTTGGTGATGTTCCAGATGATGTCGCTCGGTCGGCCGAGTTCCGCGCACTTGAGCGCCTTGTTCTCGGCTTCGGACAGGGGGCCATCGAAGAACAGCGAGCGAACGTGGGCCATGGACGTGCCTCCTTGTGGAGCAGTAGAGACAGCCTCGTGCCGGCGAGGCGAGTTAGCGAACCCTAACAGGGTACCATCGTGCAAGGTGCGAGCCAAACGGTAACGCGCCAGCGTATCATCGTGGCGTGGGAGCCGCGCGTGGAGGGGGATACATGATGAGCCGAACCGCCTGGATCGTCATCGTCGTGGTAGCCGTGGTGGCTCTTGCGCTCGGCGCTGGCGGCACGCTCGTATGGGTCGCGCTGCGGGAGGCGCCATCTGCCGAGGTGCAGGCGCCGGCAGCCGATCCGGCGACCGGGCAGCCTGCCGGATCATCGGCCACGACAGGTGCCACTGTACCGGAGGCTCCGCCCGAAGAGCCGGCGTCAACGGCTTCACCGGGGGACGTGGCTGAGCCCGCTCCGGAAGTGGCCGTGACCGCTGAGAGCGGCGAGTCGTACTGCTATGTAAGCGACGCCTTCGAGCGGGACGGACGACGCTACGTTGTGCTCGACTACATCGAACTCGGCGCCGACCTGGGGATGAGCGAAGACTACGAGATCATCAACAACAACCCCAGGCTGCGCACGTTCGAGGTCACCGGTGACACCTACCTCGGCGCGTTCTGGATGGCGGTCGAGCTCTACGGTGACTCCCAGATGGAGGAGTGGGACGACTACTCGCCCGAGGGCGATTGGCTTGGCGTGCCGCTGGCATGGGAGGACCTGGTGGCTGCGGCGGATGATGGCACCGCGAACGACTACTCGTTCTGGTTCGTTCGGGTGGCCGACGGGCGGGTCGTGCGGCTCATCAACACCTACCAGGACTGATAGCCGAGGGTGCCCCACCCGCAGCGTTCCATCCTGCGGTTCGACCGACGGCCCTGAACGTCGCTCGGTTGTGATGAGCTGCCATCAGCGGAACGATCGCCACGTGCTCCCTGGTCCTCTTCGATGACGGACTGGAGGCCGATCTCAAGGGCGTGTCGCATACCGTCTTCATTACGGCGCCTTGCCCACCTGCGACGCGGAGCGCTGCGACCTGCTCTGACCGGCATGTCAGGTGCGCCCAGTAACCCCCAGGCAGGTTTGAGGTCTCGGGCGGTGGGGATAGATTGATGCATCGCACCGACTGCCGGGGGGTCGACATGAAGTACGTCCGCAGCACGGTTCTGGCGTTCGTCGTGTGTGCTCTGTGCCTTTCATCGGCATCCTTCACCTTCGCTGCGAGTCTGGACGACGCGCATCCGGGCGTTCCGATGCCCTCGTCGCCGTTCACGGATTCACTGGATGCGATCGAACCTCTTGCGCCAGCGGACCCGGCGGATTGGTTCTCGATCCATCTGGATGCAGGGCAACGCCTGAAGGTGCATCTAGACAACCCGGATCTGGCGGTCTATGTCGTCGCGTTGTACCGGGACGGTGCTATCGAACTCACAGACCGTCTCGCTTGGGATGCGTGGCCCCGGACATCGAAGCGCCTCACCTATGTCGTGCCGGCGGGCGAGGGGGGCACGTTCTACCTGGAGATCGCCGCAGAGGCGCGGAAGCTCGGCAACTACGAGCTTGAGTACACCATTGACGATGAGCCCTTCACATTGGAGCGCATCGCGGGGGCCGACCGGTACGAGACTGCGATTGCCGTGAGCCGCGCCACGTGGGCGACCGGCACGGTCGATGTGGTTGTGCTTGCCACAGGGGAGGATTATCCGGATGCGTTGTGTGCCGCGCCCCTCGCGGCGGTGGTGGGTGGCCCCATACTGCTCACCCCGCACGACGAGGTGCTTCCCGCGGTCGCCGATGAGATTCGGCGGCTTGGCGCCACTCGTGCGTACGTGGTTGGCGGCCCGGCGGCACTCTCTGACGAAATCATCCGTCAGCTGCGCGATGGGGACGGCTACGTCGAGGCTCAGCGTATCGGCGGCTCGGACCGCTATGCGACGTCACGGGAGATCGGGAGATTCGTGGCGTACGCGTCTGGTTCGGCGCTCTACCAGGAGGTCTTCCTGGCGCGCGGCGATGACTTCGCGGATGCCCTGTCCTGTTCGGCCATCGCCGCGCGTTGGCAGGTGCCGATCCTGCTCACACGGCCCACAGTAATCGACCCTGAGACGTTCAAGCTCGCGGCCGATAGCTACATCGTGCGGATCGTGGGGGGAACGAGCGCGGTCTCGCAGGCCATCGAGGATCGCCTCACGGCCGCCATGTGTCCATTCCGCTGCGATGTCACGCGGGTCCTCAGGTACGCCGGTACGGACCGCTACGCCACGGCCGCTCTTCTCGCCACCACCGAAGCCGAGGCGGTTGCGGGATACTCCCACCTGGGCATCGCGACCGGCGAGCGGTTTCCGGACGCGCTGGCACTCGCTCCGTATCTTGCCGAGATGAACGGCTGCCTGTTGCTGACGCGTCGGGACATGCTGCCACAGGTGACGGCCGATGCGATCGGACCGGTCACCCGCGCCGGCGTGGATGCCGCGATCGTGGGCGGCGTGTCGGCCGTCTCGCCTGAGGTCGAGGACGCGGTCCAAGACGTACTGGAACTCGCATACCTGCCCTAGGAGCACGGGGACGTTGACTGCGGCCGGTGACGGCCGTCGCCTCGCCTCGCATCCCGGCACGCTAGTCGCTACACTCAAAGCACGGGCGAACGCCCCAGGACGCGATCCGGCGTACCGTGACCACGAGGAGGTGATCCAGCGTTGAGTAGTAAGAGCATCGCTGCGGAGGTGTCCACCTCGTAGGAC
>CAZOSR010000130.1:0-6033 GCA_964582445.1 uncultured Coriobacteriaceae bacterium
CGATAGAGACCCCCGTGATTCCACGGGGGTCTCTTCATGTCGAGGTGAGACATCAGGCCGGAAGCGTGTCCGTTATTGCGCCTGCTTCCGCATGTACTCGTCGGCCGCCTCTGGGCCGCCCACGTGGCAGGCGGCGCAGTACGTCGGGTTGTGGCACTCGAAGCAGGCGCTCGCACCTGTGGACGCCACCGCACGGAAGTGCTCGTCGACCCACAGGATGTCAGGCGTGCTCTCAGGATGGTGACACGCGTTGCAGAACTCGTTGTTCGCGGCCTCGTTCTCGCTCCGCGCATGGCACTTGGCGCACGAGTCAGGATTGGAGAGGCCGAGCGCGCCGTGCTCCTGCGCGAAGCTCGTTGGGTGCGGCATCTCGATTCCGCCATGGCAGTCGGTGCAGTACTGCTTGGCGTGGCACGTATAGCAGGTGTTGACGGTCTGCTCGTAGCCGAGGTCCTCGGGTGCGGCGCTGTGGCGGACCTCCTCCAGCCCGGCCACCCAATCCTCGGCCTGGACCACCCGTGATGCCTCCTCAGTGAAGGCGGCTGCATGGCCGCCGCTCTCGCCGAACTCCTCATACCAGCCTGCAGCATCGTGACTGGCGGGGATGAGGTCGAACTTCTCGGTGTGGCATGCCTCGCACTCGCCCGGGGCTTCGGCGCCTTCCTCCAGTCCGTGACACCGGTAGCAGGCGTCCATCGTCATCCAGTCTTCATGGTGACGGTTGCCCTCCTGCTGGTACTCGATGCCCTCTTCCGGGTGTGCCACTCGGTTGTGGCATGAGGCGCAGGTGATGCCCCGGTCGGTGTGTGCCGCATGATCGATGATGATGCCGTACGAGGCGTTGACCTCGCGCGTCGACAGGTTGTGGCACTGCGTGCAGAACTCGTCACCCATCTCGAGCGCGATCGAATGGTTCTCGTTGAGCGGCATGGGATACGTGCCAAGGATCGTTGGGATGAGGTCTGGCGCCACCTCGATCTTGGCGAGCGTGAGGGCGACAGGCCCTCCCTCGAAGGGTTCATGGCACGCTGCGCACGACATCATCACGTGCGAGCCCGCATTGAACGTGAGAGTGTTGTCATCGTGTACGTTGTGGCACGGCTGGGTGCAGAACCAGTTGGTGGACGTGCCTGTGGTGCTGCCGAGAACGAGGGCGAGGAAGGCGACCAGAAGCATGCCGAGCCACATGAGGCGCTGCGGCTTGGTTGTGGACATGAACCATGCCTTGAGCTTCTTCCACATATCCAGATCGCTCCATCTCTCGACACCGGTGCCATCAGTGTAACCGAACCGATGGCACCGATATGCAGGGAAGCGTATCGCGGTACCGTACTCCGCTACAGAGACATCTGTGCTTGAGGTCACTCGCAAGGAGCCAGCCGCATGTATTTCCTGCTTGGTGTCGTGGTGTTCGTGTTACTGGCGATGATCGCCGCGATCGCTGATCCGATCGGCGTGGGCTACCTGCTGTCCAGCGACGTCGACCACGTCGCTGACGCACGGCTCGAAGAAGGCCCCGTGACGATGCCGCCGCTGTACGTCATCGCTGCGCTCGCGGTGGGGGTGGGAGTGGTGGCCGAGCTCATGGACAGCCTCCCGCTGTTTCGCTGGGGAGCGGGTGTTCTTCTGGCCACTCTGATCCTTCTGACGCTCTGGGATATGCGACGCCGAAGAGGAGCGCTCGCCATCTACATACGGATGCGGCGCGATGAGATCGGCTCGCGCGTGACGGGGGATGTCATCGAGGTTCCAAAGCTCATGTTCCTCGTCATGAATCAGCCGACTCCGCTGATCTGGCTCGGCACGGGCGTTGCATTCGCAGTGGCGGGCGTGGTGCTTATTCCACGGCATACCTGGGTGGGCGCTCTTGCGTTCCTGATCCCTGCGGCGCTTCTGGTGTGGCTGTGGGCGCGGAACCGGGCCAACCCCTGGGAGAGGCTGGCGCGACGTCTGCGCTGGGTGAGTCTTCAGGGCGGGCACGTGCTTACGGATCACCTTCATCACGCACTCGACCTCGATCCGGAGGTGATCGCGCTGCGCCGCGAGGCTGAAGCGGTGGTGGCCCGGTTCATGGTCGCGGCGGAGCCGCATCCTCAGGAACAATCAGGAATCATCGAAGACGCTCATAGTGGCAGGAACGGCATCGACCGCGCTGAATAATCCACCATCCCCAATCTTCACAGAGGATGGAGCACGATTCATGATGCGTACGCTTCGGCAGAACGAAGACCTCGGCATCCGGCTGTACGAGGTGAACAGGCAGCGGGCGGTGGACCGGGCCATCGAGCGCACGCGGTACGCACTGGGTGCTGACTGGCACTACCTTACCGCGGATGACAACGCCAACCTGCGATGGATCATCGGCGAGATGTGGGCCACGGTCTCACGTCCAGAGTGGGATGCCCTGCGTTTCAGCAAGCTGGACCTCAGGGCGGTCCGTCGCCTTGTGAGCGTGGGAGATCGCCTGCGACGGCACGGCACGGGACGAGCGGCAGCTCTGGCGGATGCCGTCACCATCGTCCGCAGCGAGCCGGCCGCCTGCTCGCTTGAGCAGCTGTCCGAAGGTGATCAGCTCTATCTCGCGTAGGCCTATCCCGGCGGGTCTGCGCGCTCAGGTGGTGGCGCTGCCTTCGGCGATGACCGGTGCGAGTGATTCGGCCTCGATGTAGACGCGCGTGCATTCGGGATATGCGCTTGCGAGGTTCCGCTCGATGCGTGCTATCGCCAGGTGGCTCTCTTCGACGGTGGTTCCCGGTTTGAAGCCGACGCCCAGATTGACGAGCAACTCGTACGGACCCATGTACATCGTCAGGATGTCGCCGACTGAATCGACTGCCGGGTCTGCCAGCACATGGGAGCGCATGTCGGCGAGCGTCGCCGGATCAACGCCCTCGCCGAGCAGCAGCCCCTTGGTTTCCCATGCGAGCACGAAGGCCACACCCATCAGGATCACGCCGATGGCAACCGAGGCCGCCCCGTCGAGGTACGGGTTCTCGAGCAAGTGGCCGAAGAACACGCCCAGGAACGCGAACGCCAGACCGGCCATCGCGGCGCTGTCCTCGAGCACCACGGTGAACGTGCTGGGGTCCTTGGCGGACCGGATGTACTCCCAACTCTTCTTCGTGCCCTTGGCCTTGATGAACTCGCGCATGGCCACACTGAATGACCAACCTTCCACGAGCAGGGCGATCGCCAGCACGATGTAGTTGACCGTGGGGTCGTAGAGTTCGGCGCCGGGAGCCACGTGACGAATGTGTGAGATCCCCTCGTAGAGCGACATGCCGCCACCGATTCCAAAGATCGAGACCGACACGACGAGCGTCCAGAAATAGAGCGCCTTGCCGTGGCCGAAGGGGTGCCCCTCATCGGCAGGGATCTTCGCCCGGTTCATTCCGTGCAGGAGCAGACCGCCATTACCGGTGTCGACGAGTGAGTGGATGCCCTCAGAGATCATCGCCGAGGAGCCGGTGATCGCCGCGGCGATGAACTTGATGATCGCGATGATGAGGTTGCCGACCACCGCAGCAACGACTGCGGTCTTTGAACCTCCGTGCCCTGCCATAGGAGTGACTCCCTCATCCAGGCCGACGGTGCGGCGTTTGCGCGTATCAGGGGATGATACCGCGCCGAACGCACGAGGGCATGCCGGTCACGGTTACATATGCACGTACTGGGTGGTCTTGAAGATGCGTTTGATGCGCCGGATACGCACGGCGGACGTACAGGCCATCGGCTGCTCGAGTGTGGTCGTAGCATGCCGTCTGATACGGGGAACAAGGCGTCTGGGCTGCCAGAGCGGTGAGAAGGGGACCTGGCCGGTGGCGGAACCGCACAGCCGGCGGGTCGGACGGGCATATCGCGACATAGTGTGCCCCATCGGCACGCAGCATACTACAGAGAGGGGTTTGCCGTCACTACGCCGTGACGGGTGCCGATCACTGTGTCCGCTATCCGGTCGCATCTCCGTCGAAAGGCAGACCGCACGCGGCGTACATCCTTCGCTCGGCTGCTTCGATCGGCTCCGGGTCGAGCGTGACGCCAAGTGCCGCAGCGCGCTCGGCGGTCGTGTAGGCTGCGGTCACCGCGTTGCAGAGCGTTATCGCCACCTGGGTGTCTGAGGGCAGGTAGAGCGGCTCGAGCGACCCGTCGGGGTGCATACGAAGGTACATCCCGCTTGCCGATGTGTTGCCGTGCGCCCGGTCGGACAGGATCGGATAGACGTATCCGAGGTACTCGGTGAGCCCTGGAACGACCCGATCGGCGCGGTCGGCCATCTGGTTGAAGCTGAATCTCGTCCACCGCTCGTACCGGGGCCGATCGGCACGCTCGGGCGGCTCGGCACCGGTGAACGCGGCAAAGAGCTCCTCTCGATCGGGCAGACGGCGATTCTCGAATGCGAGCCAGTCACCTGCGAGCTTGTCCGGGTCGGTGGATACGTACGCCAGCGTGACCATGTCCTCGACCATCGCGCGCAGCAGCGTCTGTGCCTCTGCCGCCCACCCTTCCTCACACAGCACTAGCACCGCAGCGAGATTCCTCGCCGAGCGGACCAGGAAGATCGAGGCGAGGAATGCTGACGGACTGCTGTCGAGCACGAGTCCCTGGTCGAGCGGCGCGCGAAGGGCCGCGAGTGCAGTGCGTGACTCGCTGACGACCAGGTCACGTATGGATTCGCTGTGAGAAGTGATGTTGACTCCTTGTTAGGTGAGCGCGTTGGGGACATGATACCCTCAACCGTCCTGTCGACTTCCGCGAGGAGCCGCGAGCCCGTTGCTTCAACCACCGCCCATCTCGATCCATCAGGCTGACCTCGCGTCAACGTCGCTGCGCTACGCATCGTGTGGCGAGGGCCCGCCGCTCATCATCGTTCCGGCCACGATCAGCCTCATAGAGGACTGGTCTCCGATGATCCAGTTCGTTGGTCAGCACTACCGGGCGTACTTCTTCGAGATGCCCGGTCATGGAGGAAGCACTCCGCTCGCGGAAGGTTTCTCAAGCGTCCGGCTGTCAGGTGTCATCGGCGAGCTTGCCGACCATCTGGGCATAGGCGATTTCGCACTTCTCGGATTCTCGTTTGGCGGCATCCTCACATTGCGTGCGCTTCAGGGCCTGGGAGACCGGGTCAACAAGGTCGGTCTGCTGTCGCCGTGTGTGAGCAACCGAGCGCTCACCCGGCCACCGCTTGATAGGGCGCTCGTGTCTGCGGCGATCTCCGCGCTCGGCCATAGTGCACCGCGCAATGCGGTCGCCCGGCTCCTTGGCAACGAGTCTGTCGTGAGGCTGATCGCCTGGTTCATGCAGGAAGTCGGCGGATTCGAATCGCCAACGGACATCCGTCAGCGGCTCATGGGCTTCTCGGCGTCAACGCTGGATGTCCTTGTGTCACAGGTGCGTGAGATACTGACGGTGACCGAGGAGGACCTGGCGGGCCCCTACGCGCAACCGTGTTTCTTTGGCATGTCGGAGTTCGATCCTCTGCTGGAGTACGGGCGGACCGAACGGTTCGTGCGAGACAACTTCGCTGATCTGGTGGTGGAGACGTTCGACTGGGAGTACCACGCACCGCCCGAACCACTCGAGTTCGCGGACTACGTGCGAGACTACACACCACTCCTGGAGGCAGACCGGGCTCGCGTGTCCCCGGGTGGCACCGAGGGTATCTACACGGTGTCGCAGCCACAGTCATAGCACCGCTGACAGTCAGCCGAGCGAAGGGATGACCGATGCTGAAGAAGATAGTCCTCGCGCTGCTCACGGCAGCACTGCTGCTCGCGGTGGGATGCGGATCCGAGCCCGAGGCCACTCCCGCTCCTGAGCCGACACCCGGCGAAGCGACCGGGCTCGATGGCGAGCAGATCCTGAACGCGAAGTGCGGCAGTTGCCACTCCATCGACCAGGTCTTGGCCGAGCAGTACGATGCAGTCGGATGGGCGGCCGTGATCGATGAGATGATCATGAAGGGCGCGGATCTGACCGACGACGAGGCTGCGGCGCTCGCCGAGTACCTGTCGCTCCGGTAGGTGAAAGGCGGGA
>CAZOSR010000131.1:0-6003 GCA_964582445.1 uncultured Coriobacteriaceae bacterium
GCGAGAGCCGTGGCGGGCTCTCTTTATACCCTGACATCCCATCGAAGTGTGAACGAGTCACAATCAAGGAGGAATCATGAAGCCGCTGGACCGTATCAACACCGCCATCTGGAACCGCCTCACCGACATCGTCGAGTTCGCAGTCATCGCGTTCGTGTTCGCCGCGTTCGCGCTCATGCTCGGCTGGTTGGAGGTGCTGTAGCCATGAGCAGCGAGCCGCAGGTCATCCACTTCACGAACGGCGAGACGATCACCGTCCACGACATGCCACCGATGCCCGCGCTCAGGATGCAGCGGGTGCTCAAGGACGCGCTCTACCTCATGGCGGAGGATCACTGCGACAACGCGACGGCCGCCGTGTGCTGGAAGTGCCCCGTCTACGACGACTGCCGCATGGGCGAGTTCCCGGCCGTCGACAGCGCGCTGCTGCTGGCCCGGCACTGGTTCGAGCGCGCTGAGCTTCTGCCGGACGGTGAGGTGCCGGAATGGTAGGCCAGCTCACGATCACCGAGCGGCTCGAGCAACAGACCGCCGTCGAGCTCATGGACGCGGCGCTCTCCTTCATCGCCAAGAATCCCGAGGCATGGGACTGGCTCGTGGAGATGGCCGAGGAGGACGCGCAGCGCATCGGACGCATTCGGATCAAGCGATACATCGAGGACATGCGCGTCATGCGATTCCCGTGGGACACGAGCGTCGTCAAGATTCCCAACGCGTACTCGGCTCCGTTCGGCCGCATCATCCGCGCCTGGTATCCGGAGCTGGCCGCGTTCGTGCCGGTGGCCGTCTCGAAGTGCGACGGGTGCGTCATCCCGGAGAGGAGGTCGCTGTGAGACGGCCTGACCTGCTCGGTCTCGTCTTGTGGGGACTCGGCGTGCTGCTCGCCGGCCTGTTCTCCGTGAGCTACTTCATCCTCGGCAACCTCGGCGGCGGTGCGGGCTTCGCGGTATCCGCCATAACCCTGTTCCTACTCGGGCTCCCGGAGGTGAGGAGATGATGGCGAGTTCTGTGCGCCCGGACGCGATGAGGCTGCGGGCCAAGATGACTGCGCAGCGGCTCGGAAAGCAGCAACTCGCGCGCATCGCAGGCGTCAGCGACAGGACGGTGGAGAGGCTGCGTCAAGGCGGGGCGACGACCGTCTGGACGCTCGACAGGGTGGCGTGTGCGCTCGGGTGCCACATGAGCGAGTTGGAATGTGATGGCTCATGAAATGCCTCATGTGTGGCGCTGAGTTCGAGAAGCGAACCGTCTACCACCGGTACTGCTCTGAGCGGTGCCGCAATCGTGCGCATCAACGCGGGCTGAAACCGCAGCACACTCGCGCCGCGTTCGTCCCGTACGACTTCCACTGCCGTAACTGCGGCGATCACGTCATCGTCACCGACCCAGACGACCATCGGAGCGTGTACTGCTCGGCTGTCTGCGAGCGGGAGTACTGGCGTCGCGTGACCAAGAAGCCCACCGCGCTCACCGTGCACTACACATGGGAGCTGGAATGGCGAGAGGGGGCCGAAGCATGCTGACCGAAGAAGGCGTGGCCTTGAACACGCTCGCCCGCGAGCAGATGAAGCTCAAGCTGCTCTGCGACATCCGGATAGACCTCACGGTGTGCGAGCTGGAGGGCCTGGATTATCGCGAGTACGTGCGTAGTCTCCGGGCGATGCTCGGAGAGATAGACGACGCGCTCTCTGCTGCGCTCACCAAAAGGGGTGCCTCCGATGCGGTGTCCTGACAGCGGGCGCGTGATGGGGCCACATGGGGCGTGCGCGGTGGGCCGGTTCGACCACGCAGGGACGGCGGGTTACAAGGCCGCCACTATGCCCGACGCACCACTCCGGGCGACGAGGGCAGAGGCCATCGAGGACGAACGCCTGTGGCGAATCACACGCGCACGGAATACAGACGAGGTGCGGTCATGATGCGCGTCTGCTGCGACACCCGCGTCTACACCGTCGAGGGCAAGTTGCCTGGTCTCAATGAGTACACCCGCGCGTGCCGCACGAACAAGCACAGCGGCGCGAGGGCCAAGCGTGAGGCGCACGCGGCGATCATCCCGCAGCTGCGCGACCGCCGCCCGTTCCCGACGCCCTGCACGGTGCACATGGACTGGTTCGAGGCCGACGCCCGCCGCGACGTGGACAACGTCGAGTTCGCGCAGAAGTTCGTGCTGGACTGCCTCGTCGAGACCGGCATCATCCCGGACGACAGCCGCCGTCACGTCACGCTCACTACACACGGAATCGACATCGACAGGAAGCGCCCACGCGTCGTGGTCACGCTCTCCCACTACCGAGGCGGTGCGTCATGACCGAGCATCCGACCTGCCACATGTGCGAGCACTGGGAACGTGGCGTGTGCAGCTACCACTCGAAGCGCGTCCCGGGCAACTGCCGCGCCTGCATCTACGGCCACGCGAAGCCCGAGTACCGAACGCCCGCGCCGAGGCAGTACATCCGCGTGAAGCTGCCGACGCAGATGCCGGTGCCTGAGCCGGGCAGGACACCGCAGGCGGGCGGCACGTACCGCGACGACCGCGACAGGCTCTGGCGGCCGGTCGATTCTGCCAAGCTCAAGCAGCTCATCCACGAGTGGAGTTCCCAGCGCGCCCTCGCCCGATGCCTCGACACCAGCGCCGAGACGGTGAGCCGGTGGCTTCTTCGCCACAAAGCCGTCCCCGAGGATAGGGTGCAGCTGATCGCCGAGACGCTCGGCTGCCAGCCGTCCGACTTCGCGCGCGGCATCCAGGCGCCGAAGCCGAACAAGCTGGGCAGGCCGGCCGGTCATCCGCTCGACACCGCAGCCCTGCGCGCCCGTGTCTACGACGCGTGGCCGACGATGGCCGACTTCGAGCGCGCCGTTGGGTTCCCGCTGCATCACGAGCTGAGCCGGGGCCGCATCTCGCCCGAGCGCCTGGAGCGTGTCTGCAAGCTGCTCGGCTGCGACCAGCACGTGCTCGTCCTGGGGCGGTGACCGATGGATCCCGCCGACCTGACCGTCAAGCAGATAACGGCCGTGTTCGAGGCCATGCGCACCATCCGCGACATGGCGGTCAAGGGACTGTCCGCGCACGACGCCGCCGCGGCTCTCTTCTGGCGCATGGAGGACATCAGGACGGCCGCGGCGCTCATGGGGTTCTCGCTCTCAGAGCACGTCACACGGCAGGAGGTGTGCCCCGTCTGTGGTCACCTGCTCATGCCGGACAGGCACTGCGAGATATGCGCGCTGCGGACGCGCCTGGCACGGCTCCATGCCATCAACGCCGCTGAACACCGGAGGGAGGTGGAGAGGCTCGAGAACGCGATTGACGCGATCAAGCAGGACACGTGCCGCACGAGGGAGCGGCTCGGAACGAACCCACGCAAGTCACGACAGGAGGAAACAGCATGACCGACCGGAAGTTATTCGACGTGCAGCACCTGCCGCTGGAGGATATAGACCCCGACCCGGAGCAGCCACGCACCACCATGACCGGCATCGACACACTGGCCGCGTCCATCCGCGAGTACGGCCAGCTCACGCCCATTCGCGTGCGCCAGACCGGCAATCGCTACCGCATCATCGGCGGCGAACGGCGCTTCACGGCCATGAAACAGCTGGGGGAGCCGACCATCGCCGCGTTCGTCGCAGACAGTGACGACGCCGAGGTGGCGCTCATGGAGCTGGCCGACAACCTGCACATGCCACTCACGGACGACGAGGTCAGCCGGGGAACGCAACGCGTGTTCACGTTCGATGGTGTGACCCCCGAGCGTATCGCAGCCGCCACCGGCACCGATGTGGAGATGATCGCCAAGGCACAGCGCGGCTATCGTGCCGTGGGCGACGCTGCCGTGAGTGAGCAGTTCACGCTCGAGCGCCTGGTCGCCATCGACGAGTTCGCAGACGACCCCGAGGCCGTCAAGCTCATCACCGAGGCCACCGAGCGCGACTGGAAGATGACCGTGCAGGACGTGCGGCGCGCGCGGAACCTGGTCACGTCACGCGCCGAGGCCGAGGCCACCGTCACGGCAGCCGGTGCCGAGGTGGGCGTGGAGTGGGCATCCGGCATGAAGCGGCTGGGGGAGACCGGCCCGTCCGGCCCCGCGCCCGAGGGAGCGACCCACGCCTACATCCAGGCCAACTCCTGGAGCGGCGCGTGCACCGTCTACTGGTTCGCCACCCGTGGCGAGGAGGAGGAGCCCGACCCGGCCGAGGCCAAACGCGATGAGGCCGAACGCGAGCGGAAGGAACGGGACGCCGCTCTCGCCGAGGCGTCACACCGGCGGCTGGCGCACATCCGCGCCGTGTGGAACGACGCCTGCAAGAGCATCCGTGAGCTCGCGGTGACCGCGTTCGACGGCGGCTGCAGCTGCGATGCGCGCCACATCCCCGACGAGCTGGAGGACGAGACCGGCCTGGCGCGGTTCCTGGCCGCGATCGTGGGGCGCATCAACGCCGCGACGCACCGCTACTGCTGGGGCAGCGACCCGGCGAAGGAGTGGGGCTGGAACGACGAGGCACCCAGCGTGGCGGCGTACCTGCTGCTGCTCAAGAGCACCGGCCTAGAGCTGGACGCGGACGAGATGCGCGTCCTGAAAGCGGCACGGAAGAAGCTGGCCAAGGAAGCGGAGGGGGAGCAGTGAGCGACAACGTAGCAGTACCCGTTGAGGAGACGCGCGACCTTGCGCTGCGGTTCGGCATGGCCGAGCTGATAGCGCGCGTGGAGAACCGGCTGGAACCGTTCGACGGCCTGACCGAGCCATACGACCTGCGGGACATGGAGCGTGACCGGGCCGCGCTCCGCAGTGAGGCGAAGGACCTGAACACCCGGCGCATCGCCGCCGAGAAGGCATACACGGAGGACTTCGTACGCGAGATCAAGACGCCCGTGCGGACGCTCACCGACCGGCTGGAGGAGGTCGCGGGCGTGCTCGACGGCTGGGTCAAGGACGCCGAGGCGGTCGCCAAGGCCAAGAAGCGCGGACACCTCATCGACTACTGGCAGGGATGCGCCGGAATCATGGCCGACGCCGTGAGCTTCGAGCAGATCGAAGACCCCAAGTGGCTCAACAAGACAGTATCGCTCGACAAGGCCTATGCGGAGATCGACGCGATCATCGAGCGCATCGCGGGCGACGAGGACACGCTCAAGAGCCTGCCGCTCGAATACCCCGACGACGTGATGGCCACCTATTGGGAGACGCTCGACGTTTCGACGGCGATCGCACGCAACAAGGTGCTCGTGGAGCGCGCCGAGCGGGGGGCGCGCATGAAGGCCCAAGAGGAGGCGCTGCGAGCCGAACGGGCAGCGGCCACGCCGCCACCGGCACATGAGCCTGAACCTGTCGTAGTGGCGGCACCCGCCGCACCAGCCGAGCGCGAGTACATCATCACCGTTCGCTGCACGCCCGAGACCCTGGACATGATCGTCGACTACCTGGACGCGTTCGGCGTCGAGAGGAGCATCCGATGAGCGAAGCGATCACGCGTTACACGACGGACAGCGGCGTGGAGGTCGCGCTGTCGCCCAAGACCGTCCGCGACTACCTGGTGTCAGGCAACGGAGCGGTCACCGACCAGGAGGTGGTGATGTTCCTGCAGCTCTGCCGGTCGCAGCGGCTCAACCCGTTCCTCCGCGAAGCCTACCTCATCAAGTACGGCAATCAGGCGGCGTCCATCGTGACCGGCAAGGACACGTTCATGCGCCGCGCCGAGCAGCACCCGCAGTTCGACGGCTTCGAGGCGGGCGTGACGATCGTCGACGGCAAGGGTGAGCTGGTGCGCCGCGAGGGGAGCCTGTTCGGTGCCAAGACCGAGCAGCTCGTCGGCGGCTGGGCTCGCGTGCACCGCAAGGACCGCGCGCACCCGTCCTACGTTGAGGTGGCGTACGCCGAGTACGAGGGCCGCAAGAACGACGGCACACCAAACCGGCAGTGGGAGAGGATGCCCGGGACGATGATCCGCAAGGTGGCGCTCGTGCAGGCGCTCCGAGAGGCGTTCCCCGACGCGTTCGGCGGGCTGTAC
>CAZOSR010000132.1:0-5958 GCA_964582445.1 uncultured Coriobacteriaceae bacterium
ATACGGCGCCCACCGAGATCTACACTCTTTCCCTACCCGACGCTCTTCCGATCTCATGGGCATGCTCGTGGAGCGGCTCATGGCGTGCGGCATCGGTGCGTGTCTCTCGTGCGTCGTGGACACGAGGGCCGGTCAGAAGCGTGCATGTGTGGACGGGCCGGTGTTCGACGCTGCGGACGTGATCTGGGATCGGAGGGAGGAGTGATGAGCGGCGTGGATATGCGGATGCGCATCGGCGAGCTCGACCTCCGGAACCCGATCACTACCGCATCGGGCACCTTCGGTTCGGGCATGGAGTACGCGGACTTCATCGAACTCTCGCGACTGGGCGCCGTGGTCACGAAGGGCGTCTCGCTTGAGCCCTGGGGCGGTAACCCGGGTCCGCGTATCGTGGAGACACCCTCGGGGATGCTCAACTCGATTGGTTTGCAGAACCCTGGTGTGGAAGCGTTCTGCAAGAAGGACCTGGTGTGGCTCGCGGGGCAGGACGTTCCTGTGATCGTGAACGTGGTGGGACATCGCGCCGATGAGTACGCAGCAGTGGCTCAGCGACTTGAGCGAGAGTCGGGAGTACGCGCCCTTGAGGTCAACATCTCGTGTCCCAACGTGGATGCCGGCGGAATGGCATTCGGGACAACCTGCTCTGCCGCAGCCGAGGTCGTGCGTTCCGTCCGCGCGGCCAGCAGCAAGACCCTGATCGTGAAGCTGAGCCCCAATGTCACGGACATCACCGAGATAGCACGTGCAGTCGAGGCTGAGGGTGCAGATGCGGTGAGCCTCATCAACACGGTGCTTGGCATGGCGATAGACACGCGCACGTTCAAGCCGGTGCTCGCCAGAGGCGTCGGGGGCCTCTCAGGCCCGGCGATCCGGCCCATCGCCGTGCGTATGGTGTGGCAAGTGTCCCAGGCGGTTTCGATTCCGGTGATCGGCATGGGGGGCATCACCTGCGCGAAGGATGCAGTCGAGTTCATGCTTGCGGGTGCGAGTGCGGTGGCCGTCGGCACCGCGAGCTTCATGGATCCGACGACTGCTGTCGGTGTGGTAGAGGGCCTGGAGCGCTTCTGTGTGGAGCGCGGAATCGAGCGGATCACGGACATCGTGGGGGCGGCATGGAAGAGCTGAACGGCAGCACTGAGGGGATCGTCGGGGCGCCGCGAGCGCGATCGTCGGCAAAGGGCGAGATCGATGAGATGAGGGACCGCATCATCGTGGCCCTCGATCTTCCCGATCGCGACAGCGCGCTGGAGATGGCGCGCGTCCTCGTCGGGACGGTGGGATGGGTCAAGGTCGGCATGACCCTCTTCTATGCAGAGGGGCCCTCGATCGTTCGCGAGCTGCGTGCACTGGGGTTCAAGGTCTTCGTCGACCTCAAGCTTCACGACATACCGCATCAGGTGGAAGGTGCGTGCCGGACGCTGACGCGCGCCGGTGCGGACATGATCACGGTGCATGCTCTTGGCGGTGGCGCCATGATGGAGGCTGCGATGCGTGCCACGGCAGAGGCTGCGCGAAGGTTCGGGGCTTTGCCACCGAAGGTGATCGCGGTCACGGTGCTGACCAGCCTGGACGACGCTGCGCTCGAGGCGATGGGTATCGAGCGCGCGGCAGCCGCGGAGGTCCTGACGCTCGCCACGCTTGCACGCGAAGCGGGATGCGATGGCGTTGTGTGCTCGCCGCACGAGGCAGCCGCGATGCGTGACCTGCTCGGGCCCGATGCGTTGGTCGTGACCCCGGGTGTGCGTCCAGCGGGGGATGCTGTGGGTGACCAGGCCCGGACCGCGACACCCGGCGAGGCGATAGCAGCAGGAGCTTCACACCTCGTGATCGGTCGACCGATCACGAGCGCGGCGGACCCCGCCGCTGCGGCGCGAGCCATCCGGAAGGAGATCTCATCGTGACCATCAATGACGACGGTGTGTTCGAGGCGTTGCAGCGAGCCGGAGCGATCCTGCACGGGCACTTCCAGCTCACGAGCGGGCGCCATTCCGATACCTACGTGCAGTGTGCACGGGTGCTTGAGGACCCGGCACTCACTACCGAACTCGCCAAGGCCATGGCCGAGAGTGTCGCAGACCGTGAGATCGATATTGTGGCGGCTCCGGCCGTGGGCGGCATCATCATCGGGTTCGCGGTGGCACAGGCCCTCGGGGTCAAGTTCATCTTCAGCGAGCGTCAGAACGGGGTGATGACGTTCCGTCGCAGCTTCACGGTCGACCCGGGTGCGCGAGTGCTGGTGGTAGAGGACGTGGTCACCACAGGTGGCAGTGTGGCCGAGGTGATAGACCTGGTGCATGCGGCGGGCGGTGAGGCAGTCGCCGTGACCTCGGTCATCGACCGTGGCGGGGAGAAGGCATTCTCCACCGAGTATCTGCCTCTCCTTCGACTCGAGGTCGAGTCTATGGAGCCGGATAGCTGCCCACAATGCGCCGCGGGAACGCCCATCGACTCACCGGGCAGCAGGCGTCTCGGGTAGTTCGGGGTTGGCATTCCCGCAGGTCAGGGGTAACATCAACGTCGCTGCATGCAAGGCCGGAGTGCGCACCGGCATGCGAGATGACGATATCGGCAACGCGCACCGTATCGCGAGGAGGAACCAATGGCTCTACCCAATCTCTCCGAGGCCGACCGCAGGAAGGCGCTTGAGAAGGCGGCGCAGGCCCGCCAGGCGCGCGCGGAGCTTCGTCAGAAGATCAAGGGCGGGGAGATGTCCTTCGCCGATGTCATGGCCAAGTCCGACGATCCGATCGTTGCCCGGATGAAGGTCGCCACGCTGCTGGAGAGCCTGCCCGGCTTCGGGAAGGCCAAGGCCGCCAAGATCATGGGTGAGCTTGAGATATCGGAGAGCCGCCGCGTGCAGGGCCTCGGCGCGCGCCAGCGGGAGATGCTGCTGCAGCGTCTCGGCTGAAGCGCACGGTTGATGCGCTCAGGCTCGCTATTCATCATTTCCGGCCCCTCCGGGGCCGGCAAGGGGACTCTGGTCGACCGTCTGGCGACCAGAGTCTCTGATCTGTGGGTCTCCGTATCCGCCACCACGCGCGTTCCGCGTCCGGGCGAGGTACCTGGCGAGGACTACGTGTTCCTGAGTGCTGAGGAGTTTCAGCGACGCATCGACGAAGGCGATTTCCTGGAGTGGGCGGAGGTCCACGGGAACCGTTACGGTACGCTTCGGTCCGCAGTTGAGGCACATCTTGCAGACGGTTGCGACGTGATCCTGGAGATCGACCCGCAGGGTGCCTTCCAGGTGAAAGCGGCGATGCCGGCATCAGTGCTCATCTTCATCACTGCGCCCTCGATGATGGAGCTGGAACGCCGGATCCGTGGACGGGGAGCGGAAACGGACGAGCAGGTCAGGACCCGCATGCAGACCGCCGAGCGCGAGTTGCGCCTTGTGGGGACATACGATCATGTGGTAGAAAACGATGATGTCGCCCTGGCCACCCAACGGCTGGTGGACATCATCGAATCCCATCGATCCTGTGAAGGATGTCGCTAGTATGGTCATCAAGCCTGAAATCGACCTGCTGCTCGATACGGTCGACTCCAAGTACACGCTTTGCATCGTCGCCGCGAAGCGCGCCCGTCAGATCAACGATATGATCCACGGCGTGCGTGACCAGGCGTTGCTCACGATGCAGGCCCCCCAGATAGCTCAGATCACGAGCACGAAGCCGCTTACGCTTGCGCTCGAGGAGATCGCCAATGGCGACGTGAGCTACGAGAGGGTCCAGGACAGCTACAAGTAGCGCGGCACAGCCGATTGCGATGATGCCCCGGTACCGCGAGCGGTGCCGGGGCATCATCATGCGGGCGTACGGTGGTCGATAGCAGGGGGTGTGGGCGTGCGGGTAGCGCTTGTGCACTACCACGAGATCGGACTCAAAGGACGCAACAAGGGGCAGTTCGAGCGCCGTCTGGAACACAACGTCAGCTGGGCGCTCCGTGAGGTTCCGGGAGCCTCTGTGCGGCGCATCGCAAGCCGCGTGCTGGTGCACGTGCCGGCCGACACCGATGCCGAGTGGCTGCTGCGCACGCTTGCAGCGGTTCCGGGCGTTGCGTATGTCGCCTACGGCAGTCAGTGCCAGCGCCTTCCGGAAGCGATCGGGCGGGCAGCGCTCGCCGAGGTGCATGAGGCGCGCGATCGTTTCCCGGCAGCACGGACCTTCGCAGTGGATGGACGCCGATCTGCGACGACATACACCGAGTCCAGCACGGCGATGAACCGGCGCGTAGGTGATCTGATCCGTACCGAGACCGGTCTGCAGGTTGACCTCGGGCAGCCAGACATCACTGTGTGGATCGCAGTCGTGCAGGCTTCAGCATACGTCTGGACGCAGCGTCAGGACGGCGTGGGCGGACTTCCTGTGGGTACTTCCGGTGCCGTGGTGGCTCTGCTGTCCTCGGGTATCGACTCGCCGGTGGCTGCGTGGCGCATCATTCGGCGTGGTGCCTCTGTGGTTGCGGTCCACTTCTCGGGCAGTCCGCAGACAGCCGGGCGCTCCGAGCACTACGCAACCGAGATTGCCCGGGTGCTCGCATCCACGGGTGGTCTCGAGAGGCTTTACGTGGTGCCCTTCGGTGACGTGCAACGACACATCGCGGTGGATGCGCCTGAGTCACTGAGAGTCTTGCTCTATCGGAGGTTCATGATTCGCGTTGCCGAACGGATCGCCCGCACAGAGGATGCGCGCGCATTGGTCACCGGAGAGAGTCTGGGCCAGGTTGCCTCGCAGACGCTCGACAACGTGGCGGCGATCGACGCGGTCGCAACGATGCCGGTGTTGCGGCCGCTCATCGGCTCGGACAAGCAGGAGATCATCGCCGACGCACGCGCTATCGGCACGTACGACCTCTCGATCGCGTGCGACGACGACTGCTGTACGCTGTTCATGCCGCGGCGCCCCGAGACCCACGCACGTCCGGGTGCTGCGCTGGCAGGTGAGGCTGCACTTGACGTTGAGGGCCTGGTCGCGACAGCGGTAGATGGCGCGTACGTGGTGGACCTTCCCACACCGGTGAAGCGCGGCAAGAAGGAGGCGTCGCGTGATGAGTGAGGTCCGGGATGCATCCGGTGCGCACTTCCGCATCCTCGTTCTCGAGCCGTATTACGGCGGCTCCCACCGCGCGATTCTCGATGGGCTCGTGGAGCGCTTGCAGCCGCTCGGCTTCGCGTTCGACCTGCTCACGCTTCCGGCGCGCAAGTGGAAGTGGCGCATGCGTGGCTCGGCGATCACCATGGCCGAGGAAGGCCGAGCGCTCGCTGCCGCGTGGGGCGAGGCGCACCCCGGCGGAGAGGTAGGGCGTCTGCATCCCGATCGCGCCTGGGACCTTATCTACGCCTCCACGTTCGTGAACCTCGCCGAGTTCGTGGCGCTTGCGGGCGAGGCGGTGGCGGATGTGCCGCGCATCGTGTACTTCCACGAGAACCAGCTGCTGTACCCCAACCGCCACACCGCCGAGTGGGACTACCAGTTCGCGCTCACCAACATCACGACCGCTCTTGCCGCCGATCGCTGCCTCTTCAACACCCGCTACAACCTGGACGGTTTCCTCGCCGAGATCCCCGGCTTCCTACGCGAGTTCCCTGACCACCGGCCCCAGGGCGTGGCCGAGCGCATCGCCGCGCGCTCTGAGGTGGTGCCGCCGCCGTTCGACCCTGCGCCGTTCGATGCCGCGCCGGTCAGCCGCGGTGCGCGTCCGCGCATCGTATGGCCGCACCGATGGGAGCACGACAAGGACCCGGAGGCGTTCTTCGCAGCAGTGGGCGTGCTTGCCGCCGAGGGTCTGGAGTTCGAGGTAGCGGTTGCGGGCCAGTCGTTCCGGGAGACCGAGGCGCTCGTCGTTGAGGCGGCGTCATCGCTCGGCGACCGGCTCGTGCACGTGGGTGAGCCCAAGTCGCGCGTCGAGTACGCCCGGCTGCTCGCCAGCGCCGATGTCGCCGTCTCCACGGCCCGCAAC
>CAZOSR010000133.1:0-5690 GCA_964582445.1 uncultured Coriobacteriaceae bacterium
AGTTCGAGGGCGTGGACGGCATCTCGGGCGAGACGATGCGCGAGATCACCCTTGAGCGCGGCGGCAACGTCAAGCATGGATGCCATGCCGGTTGCGTGATCCAATGCTCGCGGTACTACGTCGACAAAGATGGCCACTACATCACCAAGGGCCCGGAGTACGAGAGCGCGTGGTCACTCGGTGCCGACTGCGGCATTGATGACATGGACATGGTGGCGGCTCTCGATCGGAAGTGTGGTGACATCGGCATCGACACGATCGAGGCCGGAGTCATGCTGGGCGTCTACATGGCGTCAGGCAAGATCGCATTCGGGGACGGTCCCGCTGCGCTCGCGGCACTTGACGAGATCGGTCGCGGTACCGACCTCGGCAAGGTACTCGGTGATGGTGCCGAGGCCACGGGTCTGCACTTCGGCGTGAAGAACATCCCTGTCGTGAAGCACCAGGGCCTGCCTGCGTACGATCCGCGCCCGATCCAGGGGATCGGCGTCACGTACGCGACGTCCACGATGGGTGCCGATCACACCGCCGGGTACACCATCACGAGCAACGTACTGGCCGTGGGCGGCACGGTCGACCCGCTCAAGCCGGAGGGTCAGGCCGCGCTCTCGCAGGGGCTGCAGATCGCCACTGCCATGCTCGATTCGATGGGGCTGTGCATCTTCGTCGCGTTTGCCGTGCTCGACATGCCCGAGGCGTTCGAGGCCATCCACGAGATGGCGGCGGCGCACACGGGCGACGCGTGGGACGCGGATGCACTCATGCAGCTCGGCAAGGAGACGTTGGCGTACGAGCGGTTGTTCAACGAGCACGCTGGCTTCACCAGCGCTGACGACCGCCTGCCGAAGTTCTTCCTTGAGGAACCGCTTGCGCCGCATGAAGCGGTGTTCACGGTGACCGACGACGAACTCGACAGCGTGTACAGCTTCGTGCCGGAGGTAGCTGCAGAGCTCGGAATCAAGTAAGGCTACACAGTACGATGAACCCGCAGCGTCGCCACGGTGCGGCGCTGCGGGTTCGCGTCTGGCGGAGAACGGGGTACGGATGAGGGTCGACGTGGTGCTCTTTGCGCACTTCTCGGGATTCCAGCCCGATGGCAAGGGTGGGAGGCATGCGCGTACCTTCGAGCTCAAGGAGGGCACGACGATCGCCGACGTGATCGAGACCATCGGTCTGCCAGATGAGCCGCGGGTGATCTTCGTGAACAGCACGCATGCACCCGAGGATCAGGAGCTCCACGAAGGCGACAGGCTCGCGATATTCCCACCCGTAGCAGGAGGCTGACATGACGGCATCCGAGATGCTGGACCTGCACCCGCGCCGTCCGAATGAGGCTGCCGTTCCAGTCCCCGATACCGCACTCGACCCCGAGTTGCGTGCCCGGCTGCGCGGCTGCACGGTTGCGATCATCGGCTGCGGCGGCCTCGGCAGCAATGTCGCCGAGATGCTCGTGCGCTCGGGCGTGGGACGGCTCACATTGGTGGACTTCGACACGGTCGATGAGTGCAACCTCAACAGGCAGTTCTTCTTCCGCGACCAGATCGGCATGCCCAAGGTGATCGCTCTGGCTGATAACCTCCAACGCATCCGATCGGACGTACGCCTCGATCTCGTGCAGGACCGCGTGACGCCGGAGAACCTGCTCGCCGTGGTCCGCGGCGCATACGCGATCGTTGAGGCCGTTGACGACGCGGGAGCCAAGGCGATGATCGTGAACACCTGTGTCGCTGAACTGCCGGACGTACCGCTGGTCACCGCGTCGGGACTTGCGGGCTACGGCTCCACGAATGCCATCGTCACCGAGCGCATGGCCGATAATCTCTACGTGGTGGGGGACCTCACAAGCGACGTGCGCGATGGACACCCGCTGTTCGCGTCGCGGGTGATGGCAGCGGCGGCAGCACAGGCACACGCGGTGGTGCGCGTCCTGCTTGGCTATCCGGAGCCGTAGACGTGCGCATAGGGCAGGCTGACACTCGCGCACGCCACGCGAGCTACACCGTTTTGGACACAGAACAGGGGGCCGGCTAGCTACCGGCCCCCTGTTCTGCTCTTTCAGCGGCGCTGCGTCACTTCACGGTCGGATACCCGGGGACCGTTGCGGGGTCGAAGCCGGTGAGACCTCCCATAGCCGTATCGTTGGTCCAACCGCTCATCCCGAACTTCATGTTGTATGCCTCATAGCCCATAAGGTTGAGGAACATCGTCGCCTCGCCGCCGGTGTGACCGGTGTAGCAGTAGATGATCGTCTTCTTGCTTGGGTCCACCTTGTCGAGGTTGTCGGCAATGTCGGTCCACAGGATGTTGATGGCTCCGTCGATGTGGCCCTTCGCGTAGTCCTCGGCCTTGCGCACCGAGATGATCTGATACGCCTGATCCTTGGACTGAACCACGTCGTACACGTCTGCTACCTCGATGGTCCGGGAAAGGTCCTTGTCGAGGTAGGCCTGTGTCTGGCCCTTTATCGCTTCAGCTACATCGGCATACTCCGCCTCGAGCTCCGGTGCCTCGAAGGGCCCGCTGGGGTCGGTGGGGGTGCTGACGGTGGGGTAGCCCGCACCGGCCTTCCCAGGAATGTCCACTCCAACGATGGCCTTGTCGGCGATCCAACCGCTCATCCCGAACTTCAGTGTCACGGCGTCGTAGCCGAGCATGTTCCAGACCATGTTGGTCATCGATGCGGTGTGTCCCGTGTAGCAGACGACGACGATCTTCTTGTCCGGGTCGAGCTTGGCGAGACTGTCGTCCTCGACCATGTCCGCGAACGGGATGTTGATCGCCCCCTCGATGTGTCCGAGTGCGTAGTGCTCGGCGGCGCGGATGTCCACGATCTGGTAGTCGGGGTTCTTCTCGTTCGCGATCTTCAGCAGATCGGCTCCCGCGATCGTGGGCACTGGCTCACTCTTGAAGTAGTCGTTTGCCGCCTGGATCATCGCGGTTCTGATGTCCGAGGGCACCTCGGCGGGCGTGGTCTCCTCAGTAGCAGGCGTTTCGGTTTCGGCGACCGGCTGCTCTATGGTGGCTTGCTCGCTTGCACAGCCCGGCACGAACGCCATACCGAGCACAAGGGCAACGGCTACGAGGGCCCCGATCCAGCGTGTGCGATTCATACTCTGATCCTCCTGTCCGCGTGGCTCAGGCGACAGTGTCGCCCATGCTCGTGTACGGTCAGCCTCTGTTGGCGAGTTGCTTGAGTGTTGCCGATACGAGCGAGATGAAGTCCGCGAAGAACTTCTCGAACGACCCGATCTCGTCGGTTGTGCCGTCGGGCTCGAACACCGCCTCGAAGTCGCCTCCGGCAAGCCGCATGGAGATGCTTTCCATATCCTCTGTCATGCGCTTGAGGCGCCTGAGTACGAGGATGTCGATCAGTGCACCTATGGTGAGCGCAGCAACCAGCAGGGTGAGCACAACAGCCAGCAGCGTCCTGGTGAGGGCACCCGCGGACTGATCGGCCTGTCGGGAGAGGTCCTCGGTGGCGTAGATGATGCCGATCGGCTCTGAGCCGCCGGCATACACGGGAAGCACCGCGTGCGCGACGCTCGTACCATCATCGGCGCCGCTGATACGCCAGTACGTGTCGTCTGCAGGTTCGCCTCCGTGGCACGCCTGCAGGCATGCACCGTTGGTCAAACCGAGGAACGCTCCGTCGTCGGAGATCTCAGACGGGCCTGCCTGGATCTCGATGTCCTCGCTTGCCGCCGGGTCCGTGTTCGCGAGCATCGCGTATCCGCTGTCTCCGTCCCACAGCGGGGTTTGGTCTATCGATTCCCGCGCAGAGACATAGGCGCTCTCATCCACGGCATCCTTCCACACGAGCAGTGCGTAGTCTGCGCCGGTGACTGACTTCATCTCGGCAAGCACTTGCTGGGCACGGGACGGCTCCGCAAGGGGGTGGAACCCATCCGGTGGGGAGAGCTGGTGCCAGGCGGCGTGTACCTGATTTGCGGTCGCGATGCCCGATTCCACCAGACTACTGGCCGAGGACTGATGCAGGAACACTACCAGCACCAGAGCGCCCACCAGGTTGACGATGACAAGGCTCGCGAGGATGCGAGTGCGGATGGAGAGATTCCTCATTCGGTGCTGCCCCCTTCTACGTCGTTCGGTCGTTCCTCCATGCGGGGTGCATCGGTGCGCAGCGACGTCTGCCCACCGCGGCGTATGCGTGCACTGTCACACCTTGAGACCGAGGACCTCACCGGCCGCCTGTCGCAGTGCTTCGATCTTGGCAGGGTCGTCAAAATCCTCGGGCGTTATCAGGGAGATGATGAACCCCGACTTCATTGCGATGGCACCACGGGTCTTGAAGACGTCGAGACCGTTCTGCTGTATGTGCTGCTCGATCTTCTGCGCCACGTCGTACAACTGGCCCATACCGTTCACACCTCCTTGCGCTGATGTAAGTGTTCTCGGCATGTCGTGCTGAGTTCATGAGCGTGAAGCTTCATTCATACAGATTCCCCCGTGCACCGGACGGCTGCTGGCCCTGCGCGCAAGCTTCCGCTCGTGCTACCGTGCGGGCATGACCACCACGCATCGATATGCTGCCACCTGCCCCAAGGGCGTCGAACACCTGCTGGCGCTCGAGCTCGGGGCGCTCGGTGCCGCCGATGTGCGCGAGACGCGCGCGGCGGTGACGTTTGCCGGGCCGCTGGTGTCCGCATATCGAGCCTGTCTGTGGTCGCGGCTTGCCAGCCGCGTGTTGCTTACCGTCGGCGAGTTCCCGTCGGCTACTGCCGAGGAGCTCTACTCGGGCATGGTGGCGCTCCCCTGGGAGGAGCATGTTCCCGCCGAGGGCACGCTTGCGATCGACGTGGTCGGCACCACCTCGGGACTCACACACACGAGATTCACTGCACAGAAGGCCAAGGACGCCGTAGTCGACCGCATCCGCGAGCGCACGGGCACACGTCCGTCGGTGGAGTTCGAGCGCCCCGATGTGCGTCTTAACATCCGGCTGCACAAGGAGCGAGCGACGGTCTCGCTCGACCTGTCGGGTGAACCGCTCCACCAGCGCGGCTACCGCACGCCCGGCGAGCAGGCCGAGGCGCCGCTCAAGGAGAACCTTGCAGCCGCGGTGCTCGTGCGCGCGGGGTGGCCTGAGATCGCGGCCACGGGCGGTGCGCTCGTCGATCCGATGTGCGGCTCCGGTACGCTGCTCATCGAGGGCGCGATGATGGTGTCCGACCAGGCGCCGGGGCTGCTGCGCGATCACTGGGGCTTCAGCGGGTGGCTCGGCCATGACGAGGGTGCGTGGCACGCGCTTCTTGATGAGGCGGACGAGCGCGCGGAGGCGGGCCGCGAGCGACTGCCGGTGATCTCGGGGAGCGATTGCGATCCCACAGCGATCGCGATCGCTGTGACCTGCTCCAAGCGTGCCGGATTCGGGAGCGTGATCGCGCTCGAGGCGCGCGAGCTCGCCGATCTCGCCGCTCCGGCGGGCGCGACTCCCGGTCTCGTGGTCACGAACCCTCCGTACGGCGTGCGTCTTGGCGAGAGTGAGGCGCTCGCGCCACTCTATGCGCAACTCGGCGAGCGGCTGATGGTCTGGTTCGACGGCTGGCAGGCGGCCGTCCTCACCAACGACGAGACGCTCGCGCGCGCCATCGGTCTACGCAGTCACGCTGCGCACACGCTCTACAACGGCGCGATCGAATGTCGCTTCTTCGGTTTCGAGGTCTTCGGGC